>JANPAD010000067.1:0-2496 GCA_031429735.1 Bdellovibrio sp.
CTATCACAAATGACAATGGCCCCGTCATACCCTCATGGTATGTCGACACAGTACGATTCACCAATAGGCATATTATATATCACAAATGACCATAAAACACGCCAGACAGAACATGGCATACCCATCCCCAATGTAGACCTCATAGGCATACATCATAGGCCATGGTATCACAGATGGCCATGAACTCTTCTTCATTCATAGGAGTGATCTGGCGGTCTTCACCGAGCACGTCAGTTGATTCACAGATCGGGCCCACGATATCAACCGTTTCTACTTCCCCGGGGTTCAGCTTCAGAGGCAACATATGGTGATAAGCATCGTAAAGAGCCGGCCGCATAATATGAGTCATGCCGGCATCTAAGATAATAAATTTTTTGGCCGGAGTTTTTTTGATAATCTCAACGCGGCATAAAAGTACCGCGGAACGCGCCACTAAGAAGCGACCGATTTCGAGCAAGTAAGTCGCATTAAAATCTTTAAGTTCCGTTTCAAACAAATCTTGCAGACTTTGCCAGCGGGCCTGATCGATGTCTGAGTCGGCATCTTTGTAGTCAATACCAAGCCCACCACCTAAATCAAAGCGATCAAGCTCAGGGCAGATCGCGCGGGCTTCTGTGTAGTAAGGTTTCATCACTTGCAAAGCTTTTTCGTAAACGGAAACATTCATGATTTGCGAACCTAAGTGGAAGCTTAAAGCTTTTAACTGAACCAATTCACTTTGGCCGATCAGGCGAACGCACTCACGGCCGGTTTGAAAATCGAGTCCGAATTTCGAATCTTTCAGAGCGGTCGAAATTGATTTATGAGTTTCGGCATCGACTTCCGGATTAATCCGTAAACCGACACTGACTTTTTTCTGCATCCTGTTGGCAATTTCGGTAATTTTACGGAGTTCGGAAATACTTTCGACGTTGATTTGATAGATATCGCGCTCGATGGCCCACGTCAGTTCTTCACGTGATTTGCCGACGCCCGAGAAAATAATATCTTGCATGGTGAAACCCGCTTCTAAAGAGCGTTTCACTTCGCCTAAAGAAACTACGTCGGTGCCGCAGCCCATGCTTTTGATCAGCTTTAAAACTTCGACATGAAAATTGGCTTTAATCGCAAAATGCAATTTACCTAAACGCGGCCATTTTTGAATCCACTCGATGCGGTCTTTGATGACCGAAAGATCATAAACCATAACCGGCTGAGTGTAGTTTTTAACAAATGGTAAAAGCGGTTTAAGCTGGTTACCAAAACAGAGTTCGTTATTTTTATATTGTAAAAGCTTGCGTGACATTCCGGCTATTTTGCACCAATATCTTGCCTATGGAAATGTTCAAATTCGGCGAAACGCAATTAAATATCCCTATTCACGGCTTTTCTTTCAAACCGGCCTCCGGAATACACCCCACCACGGGTAAAAAAGCCCATGTTTTAATCATCGGCGGCGTCCACGGTGACGAACCAGAAGGTATCATCGCAGCTAAAGGACTTCTCGAGAAGTTCCGTATGTCGTATGAACTCGATCTGCATTTGACGATCGTGCCTGAGTTTAATCCCGAGGGTATGCTGATGAAGCAGCGTATGAATTCAAATCAAGTTGATTTGAATCGTAACCTGCCGACAAAAGATTGGACTCCGATTGCAGCGAAAGAACGCTACTATCCGGGGCCTGCTCCGCTCAGCGAAAAAGAAAATCAGGCGCTTGTGAGTTTTTTAAAAGACCACCGTATCGATTTGATTATTTCACTTCATTCATGGAATCCGATGTTGAACATCAACGGTGATGTTCCGGAAGCATACCGTATTGCGGAACTGACCGGTTATTCGGTTGAGCCGGATATCGGCTATCCGACACCGGGATCGCTCGGTACTTATGCCGGATTTGAAAATGGTATTCCAACTTTGACCTATGAAATCCAAAAAGATCTGGCTTTTGATCAAGTGATCAAAATTCACGTGCCTGCCATTATCGAAGGTTTAAAAGAGACTGTTAAAATTAGAAATAAAAAAGCTGAGTAAACAAAATGAAAAACACGATCACTGCCCTTTTCGAAAAAGCTGCTGCAGATATTACTGACGCCGAGAAAAAAATTATCAATGAGGCGATGTACGATTTAGATAAGGGCCGCATCCGCGTCTGTGAAAATGTCGATGGACAATGGGTCACGCACGATTGGGTTAAGAAAATTATTCTTTTGTACTTCCGTATTTCAGCGAATGGCCCGATGGGCGATGACGCGATCAACTACTTCGACAAAGTCCCTGTTAAAAAATGGACCGGCGAAGAAGGCGTGCGCGTTGTGCCCCCGGCCGTCGCGCGCTTCGGAAGCTTCATTGAAAAAGGCGCTATCTTGATGCCATCTTACGTGAATGTCGGCGCTTATGTCGGCAGCGGCACAATGGTTGATACATGGGCCACTGTGGGTTCATGCGCCCAAGTGGGAGCTAACGTTCACTTAAGTGGTGGCGTTGGCTTAGGCGGCGTTCTTGAACCGGCACAAGCAC
>JANPAD010000068.1:0-1908 GCA_031429735.1 Bdellovibrio sp.
TATTAAACCACCGATAGCCGCACCCGCAACCGCACCGAAACCAACACCTTTTGCTGTGTTTGGATTGTCTTTGGCTGTTTGGCAACCTGTCAAAATAAGTGCTGTAACCGACGTGACTAAGATTAATTTTTTCATGATATAAACTCCTTATAAATTTAATGTTTAATCAAACTATAAAGATCGGGCTACGAGATCAAGTTCAATTATTTTTTAGTGCTAAATTGTAACAGTTCAGCTTTGCGTTGCGCCGGATTTTCACCCTGGGGACTGATCCAAACATACATATTGCGTTCGCTCGATTCAGTGCATTCAACATTTGTAAAGGCCGGAGACCATGTGCCCGAGTTTAAATGCTCAACAAAACCGTAGAATTCATGTCTTGGAATGTGAGTGTGGCCATAAACAACGCGCTTCACTTGCGTGATTTCAGCTTGACGCGAAAGAAGTGTCTCGTCGGGTTCTTTGTATTCAGAAACTAACGAGCTCACGGAGCGCGCGTAAAAAAGAAAAAAGGGTAAAAACAAAAGAAATGGAACAAATATCCAATACAATGAAATATCGAGATAGATCTTCAAAGTCGAAACAATAAAGTAGAAAACTGAAAACATAAATGTGATCAGAAAAAGGCGGTCAAGCCACAGTTCTTTTGCGATAAGCAGAGGGTTGTTAACGGCGGGGACTACAAACAACTCTTCAAGCCGTCGCACCATTGTGGGTGTGGCCTGCGATTTTTCAGCAGCACTGTTAACCAGCTCTTCATTGCTGATAATTCCTTTGTACGGAGTTGCAAAGCGGTCAACAGTAACATGCCATAAGGTGGCGATTGAACCCCAGAGCCAAGTCCACATAATCAACGGTTGTGTGGTGACTAAATATTTGAAAAAGAATTTAATGTAACCCGAAACTGACATGATGTAATTTTTTTCGACGTGCGGATTAAAAAGACCCAAGCCATTCATCATGTAGCGACAAGCGACGTTTCCGAATGGGAGCCTGACAGAAAGTTCGTTGTAATCCAGCAAAAAAGGATTAAGCGGGTTTTCACAGACGCAATACGGATCTTGCTGGTGACCGTGTTCTATTAACGTGTCCTGGTTGCTGATATAGAACCAGCCCGTAAACACAAAATTGCTTTGTTTTTCTTCCGGCAAATCTAATATGTTACGGATTTCTTTTTGCACGCTTGGAAAGTGAAGCTCGACATCGTGATTTCCCGGAATAATCACAACTTTATGATCGTTCAAAATAAATTGTCTCAGCGCCGTTACAAATTTTTGGTGCTCCTCAAGAACCGTTTTAATTTTAAAAAGAGATTTTTCCTGTTTAGGAAAAAGACCGCGACGAGTTTCAAGCCAGTTTACTTTGTATATTGGATCAGTCGGCAAACTCATAACACTGTCGAAGTCAAAAATGTCCCCATTTAAAATAAGTTCCACTTTGTGGCCGTTGGCTTGCCGTTGAATGTGCTCAATAAACTGAACAAGCGACTCATCAATATAGAAATCTTTGGTTTTAAATTTTTTCCAAAGCGGGTGCCGAGACTTTGTTTTATGTCTCGGCGGTTCGGGGTCGGTTAAATGAAGATCACTGATGATCGCTGTATATAAGAAACTCACAGTGACATTGTTTCATATGTGGCGCTAAAATCAAACCATGAACACGACTTACATCAAGAATCTGAAAACTCCGATAGCGGTCGTTGGCCTTGGAAAAAGCGGACTCAGCGCTCACAAAGTTTTGTTAGCTTGCGGTCACCCCCCGAAAGATATAATTTTGTTTGACGAAAAATCGGCGGATGCACAAATCACAAATTGGAATGAATTGGCGGATCTTCAAGCTGCGACCTGGGTGATTTCTCCGGGTGTACCGCTAAAAAATCTTCATATCATGCAGGCTCAAGCTGGTGGC
>JANPAD010000069.1:0-8080 GCA_031429735.1 Bdellovibrio sp.
ACTGGCCGTACAGAAACTTCTTGAAGAGTACTTGGCCATTATTCGTATTTGTCAAAAAAGCGGTTTGCTTCCACGGCACATCAGCGAAAATGAACTTGGCATGATGTTTTGGTCTTTCTCGCACGGGTATTCGACGCTTGAGACCAAGGCTGAATTAAATCTGGTGATGCATTCGCGCCCTTCACCGCAAGATTTCGCACGCCGAGGGCTTGCCGCTTTCGTCGCGGGGCTAAAATCAGCCGACTGAGTGGAAAAGAAATCTGATTAAAACCGGCTATTCTTCCAATCGGTGTGCTTTTCGACCGGCGCGAACTAATGGTTCACATTCCGCACCCACCAGCGCTTTTGCCGAACGCATCGCACGTTCAACCAGCGCCTCGGCGCCCTCTTTCAACTCGCGGCTGTGAATGACTTGTTGAACATTTTTTTCCATATCTTCAGCGGTCCACCCACGCGAATGCGCAATATACGGAAACGGTGGAAACGTGCAGCCAATTTCAGAAAAGAAACCTAGCAATTGCCCGGCCACAGCTTGAATGTTGTCTTGCCCGCCCGTCACAATTATCGCGACCGTTTTATTTTTAATCAGCTGATTATCATTAATGGTGATTTGGTTTTGCACGCAATTAAGACGCTCGACCATCTTATAATACAAAGAACTCGCGTTGCCCCAGCGAATCGGGGTTGCGACGATGACCACATCAGCCCAATGAACGAAGGCTTCATAGACCTGATCCATCTGATCTTTCGGGTCCATTTGCGTAATCGAGCACGGCCACGTGCACGCGTGTGCACTTTTTGAATAATAACCTTCGCACGCGCAAAAATCCAGAGCGCTCAGGCGAATCATCTGCGTTTCGGTGCCGGCAAAAGTTTTGGCGTGATCGAGAGCATTCTTCAATAATAATTCTGAGGTTGAAACACGTGGGTTTTCTTCGTCGATGTTAGTTGTCGAAATGCCAAGTACGCGAAGGGCTCCGGGGGCTCGCGTGACCGGACGTTCAAGCGGATGCTTCGGATGCGGTATCTTTGTCCGCGCAGTGGCCGAACTTAAATCAATCCACAGGCTGCCGTCGCGTTCGGTTAGTTTAAACTCCGGGACATGATCTTGCTCATAACCGGGTTCGCCCTTACCTGAGACGCAGTGAAATTTATAATTATGCCAGGGGCAAACGACATACTCGCCGTCAAGACGGCCCTTTCCGAGAGGCCCACCTGCATGATTGCAAATTCCGGAAATAGCCGAAAATTTTCCGTTCAGATAAGTCAACGCGATTTTTGTACGACCTACGACGACTTCTTGCAAAGCTTGCTGTTTAAGATCTTCAATGTTTCCTAGTTCTTGCCAGTTTTCTGAATTCATTAAAGTCCTCACTTAGAGCAGTTAATTGTAAATGAAAATAACCTGGCCGCCGCCGCCATCGCCTGCCGCACCTGAACTGTTTGCAGCCCCACCGGTTGCGTTTCCGTTAGCTTCCGCTGAGTTTCCCGGCGTTGTGCCCGAACCTGCTGTGGTTGAATCGCAAGAAGCACTGCAAACACAGGCGCCGCCGCCGCCGCCGCCGCCTTTTGTGCCGGTCGATGTGCCGTTTCCTCCGTTGGCTGAACAGCCACCGCCGCCGGCACCGCCGTCACCACTTCCGGAATTTCCGCCGCTGCCGCCGCCGCCACCGCCGCCGGCTTCAACAAAATTAACGGCCCCTGTGCTACGTACCACCAAAGTGCTTCCGCCGCCACCGCCGCCAAGTTCACCCGCTCCGCCACCGCCACCGCCACCGCCCCCGCCGCCGAATTTACCATTACCGCCGGAACCTCCGGTTGAATTCGGTGTGCCGCCGGTTCCTCCGGCCGTTGCTCCTGAACCGTCACTTCCGCTGGCTGAGGCACTGCCGCCTGTGCCGCCGGAATTTCCGCCGGCACCACCGCCGCCCGTCCCCGTACCACCGCGAGTGCCGCCGCTACCAATTGTAAAAGAAAAAGTTTCTCCGGAGGTCAGTCCGCTTGAAATAGTCTTAACGGCGTAGCCACCGCCGGCTCCGACACCAGATTTTAATGGACCGCCGCCGCCGCCGCCTGCGCCCCAAGCTTTGATGGTCAGCGTTCTGCAGTTGTTCGGCACCGTAAACGTTCCGCTTGAAGTGTACGTCACCGATCCGGCCGTACAGGCCGGCGTGATTCGAACAAAAGTAAATTCGGGCTGAAAAGTTGTTACGTCTGAAGTTAGTGTTGCTTGGTACTGAATAAATCTTTTCGTCGGCACTACGAAAGATGGAAAATCAGTAAATGTCATAAGCGGATAAGTGGTCAGCGGATTTCCCAAACCTGTGTTTGGCACCGTGTTGTTATTGAGCTCCGTAAAGAAAGTCGCACTGGTGTTGTCATAACCTTTCCAGGTTGCAACATCGCTACAGTCATTTAAATCGCAGAATTTAATCTGAAACTTAAGATTATTGCCGCCACGACGGTAAATTTGCTGCACTTCGTTTGCTGTCAGAGCACGGTTCCAAACGATCACTTCATCTAAAGAGCCGGCATAGTTAACACCCCACGCATCGTGACGCCCAATTCTTGTATTACCAAGCCCAGAAATCGGTGCATTAGGAGCGGTGCCTACCGAAATATTACTTTGTGCGACTGAAGAGCCATCAACGTAAATTGTAAATTGGGCGGCGGCTACTGCGGTACCTGAAGTTCCGGCCCAAACCCCTACAACATGGCGCCAAGAATTATCGTTATAGGTACTCGTTGTACACTTTCCGATATAAATAGCATTCGAATCAAGTCCGTACGAAATTCTTCCGGCGGCACAGCCTCCGGGATTGTTGCCGATCCCCAAAGTTAGACTTCTTCCGGCGCCAGAACCGCGATCCTGCAGAATCACACCATTGCCTGCCGTGTTGGTTTTAAACCAAGCTGCGACTGAATAACCGCTGACACTGGTCTGCACGTAAGGAATATCAAAAGAGTCATCGGTGCCATCAAAAGTTATTCCGCTATTGATTTTTCCGGCGGCCAGATAGGTCATGCCTGCGCCGTTCGAATTGCTGGCCAAAGCGTTTGAACCGACCGTTGCTGTCATAGTTGTCCCACTGGCAATGGCACCCGTTCCGTTCATGCGAAAATACTCTTGAATGCCGGTTTGAAGATTGGCCGAAATATCCGCGTAATCGGTCGCAATTTCGGTACTTGTCGGCAGTTCTTTTCCAAAAGGAATCGGGGTTTTCCATTCAAATTTAGTCCAGGTATTGATCGGACCACAACCCGGAAAAGTGTCCAACGGCCGCGATGTATAGACACCCGAAGTTTGACCGGTGCTCAGCTGCACGCCGGTTCCGGATACGTTTGTATTAGAAAAAGTTCCAAAATTAAAATCACTGGCGGTATTATTGACGATGGTGTCGATCGCGGTCTTACAGCCCCAATAGGTCTGGGGAATAAAAACCTGGCTATGGCTGCTGAGGCTTATCAAAAATAAGACCCCAAAAATGAAAAAAAATCTGACGTAAAACACAACTTACTATAATGGAAAGAAAAGGCATTTCAAAATGAAAAGCACTTTGTTGAATTCAATTGCATGCAATTGCTCTCTATTTCTTAAAATTAGATTAAAGCGCGAAGAATTAGAATAGGGGCGAAAAACCACCTAACCTATTGAAATTACTCTATTACCCTTCGCAATATTATTTGTTTTGAGTCATCCCTCAAAATCTTAATAAGTTACAAACTCAGAAATTTAGACTATGATTTTGCGTGTTTTTAATTCCGCTTACCTTACAAAATATTTTAGAAATTCGCGATGCACGCGAGAGGGTCTCGCTGAGCCAGCAGAACTTCTTTGAAGACGGACAGCACCTGGTCGACGAAGAAGCCTGCGAAGCCTTTGAGCTCGATCTGCCTGAAGATAGAAATTTTAGATTCGCGCTTTTTTTTAAAGATGGTGCCACAGCGACGGTCAATGAACCGACACGTCATGGAGCTCTCGAATTTTCATGCAACAAGTGCACTTCGATTGGTCGTTCGGTTTCGGGATGCCAACATCAATGGGCCGCTTATTTAACTCTTTTCGACGCTTTACACGCCGAAACGCACGAAATAAAAAATGATCTAACCCTACAAATTTCTAAAAAATTGAGCACATCGACTAAAACGGCAACTTTTCCACAAGACAAGTTTTTAAAATTTGAAAATGTTGTGCTCGATTCGGTTTCAATTATGCTGGATGAACCGCCTCTTTTTAAAGGCGCTTCGCTCAGCTCGCTGCTTGATCTTAATTTTTCAAAATATCAAAAAATCGAAATCACTCAAGATCAACAGCAGTTGGCGCCTAACCTCTTGCGACTCCCCGAGGTCTTTCGAAAGAAGCTCGTGGCTTTTTCAGACCGTTATCTGACCGAAACGGCCCAGCAGAACGCCCTATCAGATATTTTGCGTTACAACTTCAGTAACGGCATGCAACTGAGTTCACAAAATATTCTGCGGCACCGGTTGCACAAAAATGTGAGCCCGGAACTTCTTCCTCGCCCCCTAACAGGTAGGCCGCTATTTTCAAAATGGCCGCTTCTGGCCGACAACGAAAGCCGGTTTATTACTACCTCAACTCAAGAGGTCGAAGACATCGTTCAACATCTTCTGGCCGAAGTGACTACTGCGCGCGGCCAAAATAAAATCGAAATCTATCTTCAAAGTAAAAACCGCCCTTCTTACGCTTTAAAAGTGCAAAACCTTGAGTTCGGTCCGAAAAATGAAATTGACTGGCGCGTGGAATTTACCGAAAAACCTGAGCTTCAGGCTGAGTTCAAACTGGTCAGCTTCCGTAACCGCTCGCTTCATTTTTTTAATTCATTTGCCGTTGAACCTGTTGACGGCGCCGTCGTCGTGCACTCGTTTAAGCGCGAACTTGAACTATTACAACAAAAGCTCAGCCAAATTTCTGAAGATATCGATATCCCGCAAAACGAAATTCCGCAAATTGAAGTTTCAGGCGAATTCGTCGCTAAGCGGATATTAACCTATTTGCGAACGCGTCCTATTCCGGTCAAATTAACCGGCGGCTCTCAAACCATTGACCAAGACCGAAGCCGCACTGAAATTCGTTTGGACGAACAAGGTGGGTTTTTTCTGGTTCATGAAGCGCGCGTGAACGGTAAAAAAAATCTTCAGCGCCGTGGTTGGACGTCAACGTCCGAAGTTTATCTGCAGACCATGTCACAGGGCCTGCAATTTATTCTCAATATGAACCCCAAAGAAATGGCCTCACGCCAGCTTCAGAAAAGAAGTTGGGACATGAAGATGCTGAAGCACCTAGGCATTTTACAGTATGTCTTTTTCGAAGCGCTTTCACTGCATTTTGACGGTGCGCTCAGCAATGGTATTCAAATTGAAAAAGTCGACTTATTTAAAGCAATCGAAGGCCGCATTCAATCTTTGTTAATTGCGGGCTCGGGTTCAAATTTAGTCAAAGATGTGCCACTTGCCGACCTTTGCAGTAAAGGCATACTGGCGTGTCTGCAAGAATTCATCAACGGGATATTTAATTCAGTATCGGCCAGTGAGTCGTTTTATTCCGAAGAAGGCGAAGTCGTTTTAGAAGGCGTCGTCGAACGTGAATTCAAACTCATTTTTGAGATTTTAAAAACAGCTGCTGTCAATTCGTCCGGTGAATTTTTCGGAAAGTCGCGCACAGGTTTATTGGAACGTATCGCAAGCCCCGATTCAGACCTATTTCATTTTCCGGCCAGTAGCGCCAAAGGACAGGCCGGTCTTCATCAAACTCTGACGGCCTTACAATATCTGATACCGTTCGGATTTCAGATTTTTTATAAAGACCAACCGCTCACTGAGCTTAAAGAAGATGAATTTCACGTCGATTTTGTCGTACTCAGTGACGACACTACAAAAAATTACAACTGGTTCGAATTGAACCCTAAATTTTTTCTCCTCGGACAAGAGGTCGACTCTTCTCATCTTCTGGGCCTGGGCTCGGGCGGTGTCATCGAGTACGAGGGAAAGCTTTATCTGGTTCCTAAAAAACAAATGCCGTCGCTGCGACGACTCGAAAACTTCTGGCATAAACTGCAAAATGGCAAGAAAGACCACGTTCGAAAAAAAGGCGACGGCGTTTACCAACTGCCGCGCTCGCAAACACTTGAGCTGTTGGCCCTTAGAGCCTCAGGTGTAAGTATCCGCGGTGACCATGAGTGGAAACAACTTTGCGAATTTTATGACAATCTCGGAAAGTCCAACCGTGCGCTTCAGCTACCCAAGTCGAATAAAGCTATCCTGAAGCCCTATCAGGTTTCGGGTATTCAATGGCTGCAAGATTTGTACAATCTTCGCCTAGGTGCCTTACTGGCCGACGATATGGGGCTCGGAAAAACACTTCAAACTTTAAGTTTTTTAGACGACCTCAGATCTCGCGATGAAATGGGTCCGGTTCTAATTGTCGTGCCCTCTTCGCTTATTTTTAACTGGCAGGACGAAATTCAAAAATTTACCCCCGAACTGAAGCTCCATATTTTTTCAGCTCAGGACATTGAAAAAATTTCGAAACTGTTGGCGCACAATACGCAAACGGTCGTGATAACAACTTACGGAATGCTGGCCGAACACGAAGCCTATTTCAGTCAGTATAAATTTAACATCGTCATATTTGATGAAGCCCAAAACCTCAAAAATCTATCGACAAAAAGAACCAGTTCAGCTCGTGCAGTAACAGGAAACTTTAAAATCTGTTTGACCGGTACACCCATGGAAAACCACTACGGCGAATTTTATTCGCTGATTGACCTGCTGGTTCCGGGCAGCCTCGGCGAATTGGCTGATTTTCGCAAACATTTTGTCAACACCGAGCTTATCCCCCGTGAAAAGATGGATGATCTTAAACTGAAGATCAAGCCACTGCTACTTCGCCGTACAAAAAAAGAAATCATAGACCAGCTGCCTGAAAAGGTCGAAACCAAAGTCAGCATTGCTTTTGAAGAACGGCAAAAGGAAATCTACCGCGACATCGCCCTTTCTTACAACGAGCGGGTCAAAGAGACCATGGCTTTGGCAGGAGTTGCCAGTGTTCAGCTGCAAATGCTGACCGCCATACTTCGTCTTAGGCAAGCTTGTTCTGACCCGGCGGCTTTGCCTAATGTCCGGTACGACAAAGTTCCACCCAAAATCGAAACTCTACTAGAATCCATCAAAGAATTAGTTGAGTCCGGAGAAAGTGCGCTCGTCTTTACTCAGTTTATTCAAACACTCGAACATACCGCGCAAATTTTGCGGCAAAATAACATTCCAGTTTTTGTATTGCATGGCAAAGTGCCCACAAAGCAACGCAGGGCTATTCTTTCAGAGTTCAGCAAGCTCGCCTCGGGCGCCGTCCTTATTATGACTCTCAAAACCGGCGGTGTGGGCCTCAATCTAACAAAGGCGTCCTACGTTTTTCACCTCGAACCTTGGTGGAACCCCTCAGTCGAAAACCAAGCCACGGACCGGGCTCATCGCCTGGGGCAAAACAAGGCCGTTCAAGTCTTTAAATACATTATGCACGAGTCACTCGAAGAAAAAATAGAACTGCTGAAAGAGCGTAAAGATAAAAAATTTAAATCGTTATTTGCAACCACCGAGCAGGTTTCTGAGATTGATGCAGTCTCGACGGCCTTGAGTAAGGAAGATTTTGATTTGCTGTTGGGGATCAAGTAAAATTTAATATCAAAAAAGTAAATTAGGCAGGTTGCCCTAACGCTCAATTTAAGTTTTAAGCTGGTTCTTTGAACTCCAGCCTGCAAGGCAATCTCAAATTGAAACAATTTAATGCCAACTTCTCAGCACTGAACTGAAAATCTAGCACCGTCTGAAAATAGATTTTTCAACAAATTCAACACCTTAAGCATTTAAGCCAACTGGTCGCGCTTTTGCTTTAATAACCTGTAAGAAGCAAACGTAACAAATTATTTAACAAGGAGTGTTGATATGAAACAGACAAAAATCTTAGGATCAGTTCTTATGGTTATCGCTTTAGCAAATTGTGCACCGAAAGCAGCTGTTGAAGAAGCCGCACCGGCTTCAACTGCAGCACCGACCATCGATG
>JANPAD010000070.1:0-7538 GCA_031429735.1 Bdellovibrio sp.
TATCGTGATCGTATCGGCCACGCGCTTTATCGAGGGCGATGATACGGCACCGATCACATCAAGCGGTGAAGCCTCATCAACACAAGTTATAGCCCCAAACTACAATTCGATAGACCCTAACACTGTAACGGCAAGCAGCGACAGTGCGACTGCCGCTGCTTCGGGAGACATTTCAAATTCTACCGGCGCTCCGGTTGCCGTGCAGGCCACTTCTGAAACGAGCGTGGCATCGGCTGCTGCAGCACCGATAACTAATACGACTGTGCCTTCTCCGGCCCAAAAAGAACCCGTGGCTGAAAACCCGTTAACCGATGTGGTCTCTACACCCGGGGACGACATTCCTCCGTCGCCGGGTAAACCAATTGAACTTGTTTTAGAGTCAAAACGCGATATCGAAATATTTTATGCTCGTGGCAACACTCGGCAGTTTAAATCTCTTAAGCTCATTGCTAATAAAGTTCAGATTATCAGGTCAGCCACCGGCCTTCATATCAAGGCAAGCGATGGCGGTGCTTTCAAAATTACCGCGAATGGCATTGAACAAGGGGCTGCGGGTGCGAATAATAAGCCGGTTAAACTTTCGTTTTAATTGAAAAATAAAAGTATCTATCTATTTTTATTTTCAGCTTTTATCTGCAAAATAATAATTGCTTCAGTCGTGCCTATTTTTGGTGATGAGGCTTATTACTATGTCTGGTCTTTAAGGCCGCAACTCAGTTACTTTGATCACCCCGGAATGGTCAGCTGGTTGATTTACCTTTCGGATCATATCTTTCCGGCCGCCAGTCCACTTGGGCTACGTTTTAGTTTTATTTTATTGAGCCTATTTACGAGTTTTATTTGGCTACGCATCTTGCAAGAACGAGAATTTTCAGAAAAACAAATTACGATCTTTTTTTCGCTGATGTTTTTAAATCCGCTCCTCGGGATAGGATCCATAGTGGCCACCCCCGACGTGCCGCTGGTGTTTTTCTGGTCCCTTTCTTACCTGTTTTTTAGCCGCCTTCTTAAAAATAAAAACTTGGGCGCTTATATAGGCTTGGGCATTAGTCTCGGTCTCGGATTTTGCTCGAAGTATCATATCGTTTTATTTGTTTTATCCGGACTAGTTGCCTTGGTCTTTGAAAAGAAATGGCGCCAGCTCAGAATACCGGGTGTTTTGCTCACATTGGTTTCGGGATTGATCTTCAGTTTGCCGGTGCTGATCTGGAACAGTCGAAATCAGTGGTCTTCATTTTTATTTCAGATTAATCACGGATTCGGTGATGATGGCTTTGATTTGAGCTGGCCGCTGAATTATATTTTTACCCAAATTATGATCATGAGTCCTTTTTTATTTTATCTGCTTTTAATGAAAATAAGAAGCGGCGACGAACGTTGGTTCGGCTGGTCGCAATTAGCCTTCTTTTTAACAAGCTCTTTTAAATCGATCGTTGAAGGCAACTGGCCAATTACGTCTCACCTTCATATAATGGCGGCTACGGTTCCTTCGGTTTCAGGGAAAATATTCCGTTATATTCTGGTCAATTGGCTTATTCTCTACGGAATTATTATCGTTTTCCTACTCTTGCCGACCAGTGAAAAAGTACGACGGAATTTAATTAACTCGGCTCAGCTTTCTGATATATATCCGCTTATGAGCCAGTATCAACCACTCTATGGAGCCAGCTATCAAGTCGCTTCGCTGCTCAGCTGGAAGACGAATAGCTTTGTTCCTAAATTGAACGAGCTCAGCCGGACTGATTTTTTTGACTCGTTGCCTGAATCTACCCCCGCTGAGCGTGATTTTTATGCGCTGAAATACGATTACAGTGCATGGCCTGCAAAGTACGACCACTACAAAAAAACCTACGTCCGGAGCTTTGACAAGGCCGGCCTCGAGCTTTATCACTTTACATATGAATAGAATCATAAGTACTTTCGCTTTTTTACTGATCAGCTTTTTTATTTATGGATTCTATATATCTCAATTTGAATTGAATGTTATCCCGCGCAAAGTGAAAACATCGGATCTCTATTACGACTACCGTCTGACGATGAATATTCATACCAATTTGTCGATCGGCTCTGAACCTCTTAGTGTTATTTTGGCCCAAGCCAAACGAGCCGAAAACAAACTGATCATGATCACCGATCTTGATCCGCAATTGAAGTCGCCCAATGACAACTACCTCCAGCAAATTGGGGTTTTACAGGGTGCAAAGTACAGTTACAAAGATGCCCGTCTGATTTATTATTCTTCGACTGAGCAAAAGAACTTAGGTCTAAAGCAGGGAGAGTCACAATTAATGATGTCGGATTTGCTCACCCAAGAATCCGCCAAAAACACTGACACACTTTTGATTATGGCTCACCCGTATCTTAAAAATTTTTCATGGGCCGGCGAAATCCCGAGCGGTCTCGATGGAATTGAAATTGCCAACCTAAAAAGTCTTTCACAACATTCATGGAATTACTCGCGAATTTCAACGATTTGGAGCATTTTACTTTATCCGTTTAATCAGCAGTTAGCTCTGATGAGACTTTTTCAAGAGCCTACCGAAGAGATTGATTTATTTGATCAGACATCACAGAAGCGTCATTTTGTGGCGTTTCAGGGCGCTGAAGCCTCGGCCCGCGCGGTGCCTTTGGCTGATTTTTTGGTGAAGTTTCCCAGCTACGAGCGCGTCCTGAGCGTAGCTTCAAATCATTTACTTTTGACCTCAGAGTTAACGGGTGATATCCGTGACGACAAATTAAAAATTATTTCAGCTCTCAAAAAAGGACAGTTCTATATCAGCTTTGATGCGCTCGGAGACCCACGTGGATTTGAAGCTTACATTTTTGACGAAAAATCTCAGACGAAGTTACCGATGGGTTCACAGTTGTCTTTTAACGACACTAAAAAGATATATTTTAAACTACCCGGCGAGCCCACTGCATTTTACGAAGTTGTTCTCTACAAAAACGGTGAACGAGTTGATACGCTGAATACATTCGAAGGTGTTTTTAATTTACGAGGTAAGGGCACTTACCGCATTCAAGTACGCATCAGCCCTCGCTTACCATTACCTGATGCAATCAAATGGCTCACTTGGATTTATACTAATAATTTTTACGTCACAGAACCTAAATAGGCCACTGGTCGTGCGCTTCAGGATTTGAAATTTGAATTTTAAGATCATCACAAAGCGCGGTTTGACACGCTAAGCGTTCGTTCTCTTTGAAACCTCGCTCTAAAGCCCGCTCAAGCTCAATATCCGTCCGTGGTCCGACTGAATCCGTGCCTTCGACCACCAGAACCGTGCAGGTCGTACATGAGCCGTTACCCCCACATGATTGCGAGATGCCGACTTTGTTGGCATTTAGTGTATCAAGTAAATTATCGCCAACCGAAAATTCAATTGGTGCATCATTTTCAACAATAAGGAGTGTTTTTCTTGAAACAGTCACGAATTGTTTGTATCAAAATTAGTATGAGATTCATAGCTTTTGACTTAGAAACCACAGGTACAGTTCCAGGAGTTGATCAAATCGTCGAAATTGGAGCCGTGCGCTTCGAAAATGGCGAAGTCACCAGCGTATTTTCAACGCTAGTTGACCCCCGCAAATCAATCCCTCCAGGAGCTTCAGCAGTCAACGGTATCACTGATGATATGGTGACCGGCAAACCACACATTGAAGACCTTCTGGGTGCCTTTGCGGAATTCTGCGAAGACCTGCCGCTCGTGGCGCACAATGCTCCGTTTGATATGCAGTTTTTAGCCGCTGACATCAAACGTCATGAATCGGCCGCACCCCGCGGGATCATTCTGGATACTCTGCCAATCAGCCGTAAGGTGTTTCCGGGTATAGCAAATTACAAGCTTGGCACTTTAGTTCAACATCTTAAGATTACGTCGACCGGATTTCACCGTGCCGAAGAAGATGCGACTTATTGCGGTCAGGTTTTCATTGAATTGATTAAAAGAATATCGGTCGGTGGCAAGCCACCTGAAGTTGAAAATTTAGTGGCTTTGACCGGAAAGCCCGAAGCCCGCTTCCCTCAGATCATGCGCCAGCCTAAACAAATGGGTTTCATGTTTTAGTTTTTTTTCAGTTAAGATTCGAGATGTGAACCTAAAAATCGGTTTCGGATCTAATTACATAACTATCCCGCTTTTAACTGAGTCTTCATTTTGAACATCTTTGTTTAATGTCGTTAAAGCCGAAGCATTTTCTTCAAGGAAAAAAGTATTTTCATGTCACTCTAACGTACCAGGCTTCATCGTTGCTGAAACAATTAGACTGGCTTTTCGTACAAAAAATTATAGCCAGATTCTCGGCCAGATTTGAAATTGAGATTCAAGCTTTCGTACTCATGGACAGTCATTTGCATTTGATTGTGGCCAGCACACAGCCTTATGAAAATTACTTTGCCGAGGCTGTTCAAATTGCACTCGGGAGAGTAACAAAAGATTCCCATGCTTGCGAAGAAATTAAAAATTTTTCTCAGTATTTGAATACGTATAAGTATGTCTATCGAAACCCTCTAGAAGCAGGAATGTGTTCACTCGTTCAAACTTATGAATATTCATCTTTAAACTCAATCCTTGGCAAAAACCAAATGAGCTTGCCGATTCACGACCAATTAGGGTTGATACAAAACCCATTTCATATTTTAAATTGGCTTAACTCAAAGAATCACTACAAGAATTCAAAACTGAGCTGGTTGGCAGATGAAAATGCCGGCTGAATTTACCTCTAAGTGCTGGGTCAATTTACTGATAAAAGTCTGAATTTCTTAGTAAAATTAAAGACATACAAATGTATTACAAAAATACTACAAATAGACTACAATTAAGGACAGCGAGCATGAAGTTGGCAACTCTAGAACATGATGGATTTGATTGGGATGATGGAAAAGAGAAAGAAGCTTATGAAAGAGAAATCAAAAAACTTAAAGAAAACAAATAAAGTTGTTGATGATCCCTTGGCCGGCGATCTCAGTGATTTTATCGCTGAAGGCAGCTGGCAGGCTGTCAAATTTGAACTAAGAGAAAGAAAAGATAAAGTCTTATCTGTCCGCCTTAGTGAAAATCTTTTAAATGAAATAAAAAGGCAGGCCAAGTTGTCTGGCCTGGGTGTTCAAAAATATGTACGTATTTTAATTGAAAGTACGCTCAGGAAAAAAACTGGCCGAGTTTAAATTCGACCTAATCTATATTAATCGAGTCGTTCCGAACGGCAAGTTTCAGATGACGATTCCAGACGACCACCGCTTCCGTCATCGACAGGCGCATTCAGGGTTGTCGTTGTTGTCGTAATACGACCTTTATCTTCGCTCACTGATTTAGTGGTGTATCGGCCTTCATCAAAATGCTCTTCTTTGCCATCAATCGTGTATTCAATTGTGTAAGAGTTTTCACCGTCATCAAAATACTTACCATGTGTCACAGTTTTGTATTCCATAACTTTAACTCGTGTGTTGTCCGGACCGGCAAAATCTGTCGACTCGGTCAACGCTGTTAAGGTACCGATTGCGGTCACATCTGATACAAAAATATTAGTTTCTACTTCTTTGTCGACCGATTCGCGCGTGAACACGTTTTTAAACTTGATATGCCTTGTTTCGGTTTTAGTGCCGTCATCAGCAACCGTAGATAAGATTCTTTCGACGATATTCGAACGGTCAGATTTAAAGTGACCGTCACCCAGCTTTTGAACGGCTTTTGTTCCTTCGACCATGGTTTTCTTTTCCATCGTTGAACTTGGAATTCCGTTTGTCATTTCAGTCGTTACATAAACGTTTGTACAAGAAACTTTGTAATTGACGGGTTCTGTGTAGTATTTACTGGAGTTTAGAGCCTAACTTTGTGGGCCAGCGGATAGCGTCGGCCACGTCCAAATGAATGTTCCGAAACCTTAAGAATCGGCGCCGCCTGCCAGCGTTTGAATTCGGTCTTCATCAAAGCGCCGATCAGCCATTTTTCTACTTTTGAACCGGCGCGCTTGCGCTTTTCAACAAGGTTAACCACAGCTTGATCAAGCTCGTCGTACGACGGAAGGCTGTCTTGATCTTTTTGATTCGGACGCAGTTCAGCCGACGGAGGACGTGTGATGATTTGTTGCGGGATCAACTCGTAATCCTGATTGTAAAGACCGGCCAGTTCATAGACCTGTTTCTTCGTCAGGTCGCCGATGACGGCCAAGCCTCCGCACATGTCACCGTAAAGAGTTGCGTATCCGGTTGCGTACTCGGACTTATTACCCGTTGTTAAAAGCATACTGTTAGAATTATTCGCATAGGCCATCATGAACAATCCACGCAGACGAGATTGAATATTTTCGTGCATCAGTCCGAAGTCTTCAACATGATAGGCTTTATCCAATGTGGTTTTTATATTTTCGTAAGCCGACTGAATCGAAACGGTTTGCAGCTTTACTTTAAGATTCTGCGATAATTTATCGGCCAGTTTGAAGCTGATTTCACTGTTAAATTCGGTCGGTAGCGCAAACAGGCTGACCTTGTGCGGACCAAAAGCATCAACCGCCAAACAAGCCACGACAGCTGAATCAATGCCACCCGAAAGACCTAAGTGAACCTGCGGTAAGCCGGCTTTGGTTACGAAATCTTTGAGCCCTAAAATGAGGGCTTTTCGAAGCTGCTCGGTCTTGTTGGGCTTCGGCAAGCGGGAATTCCAGCTTTCTAAACTATCGAGATCAAACACATTCAAATCTTCTTCGAAATCACGACACGTAAAACGAGTCTGACCTTTTTTGTCGACTAAAAAACTTTGCCCATCGTAAATAATTTCATCTTGAGCGCCGACCATGTTGACATAAATCATCGGAGCTTTAAGGTGCTGAGCGGTTTTTTTAACGACGTATTCACGTTGTTTTATTTTGCCTTCAAAGAAAGGCGAAGCGCTCATGTTGATAACCAGATCGACTTTGCCGCCCTTTACCTTTTTGAGCGGGTTTTCGGTATAAATCGAATGCCCTTTTGCATCGGGCCAGGCCCAGATATCTTCGCAAATCGTGAGAAAGAATTTTTTGCTGCCGATCTTAAAAAAATTACCGGCCATTTCCCCTTTTTCAATGAAGCGAGCTTCATCAAATACGTCGCCTGTCGGCAGAAGCTCTTTATAGAAAGTTTTAACGATTTTATTTTTTTGGCAAAGAAAAGCAGCATTGAAGTAGGGACGACCTTTTTTATTTTTGTTTTTTACAAACCCGCCGATGAGAACATGAACTCCTGAGGGAATTTTTTTAATAAGCTGTTGAAGGCTTTTCATCTGTTGATCGACAACTAAATCACGTTCTAATAAATCGAACGGATGGTACCCGAAAAGCGAAGCCTCCGGAAAAACCACCAGTTCGGCTTTTTTTTCTTTGGCTCGTGTTAGAAACTCTAAAATTTTATTCTGATTGCTTTCAAAATCGCCAAGGGCGGAATTAATTTGGGCTAGGGCTATTCTCATATGATTCCTCAGGTGAAATCATCATACGCCCTGTAAAGCCATCTTGGTAGCCATGACGGAACAAAATTTTAACTTCAGGAAACTTCCAGCAGAAGT
>JANPAD010000071.1:0-6361 GCA_031429735.1 Bdellovibrio sp.
CTCCTTAAAACTTTGAAGGCCCTTTCATCGGGCCTTCATTTCTTTTTATTCTTTTTGATTACTTACGGATATCAAGTGCTGCGATTAATTTTTCGTAGCGACCTTGGTTTTTAGATTTTAAATAGTCCAACAATTTACGACGACGGTTAACTGACGTCATCAAACCTTGGCGGCTGTGGTTATCTTTTTTGTGAGTTGTGAAGTGCATCGACAGTTCGTTGATTTTTGCAGTCAACAACGCAACTTGCACTTCCGGTGAACCTGTATCAAGTTCAGCAGTTTTGAATTTTTTTAAAATGTCGGCTTTTTTGGTTTTTGCAACGGCCATTAACGTTCTCCTGGTTTAGCGTGTTCAGTTTTACTGAACGACTTGTTTATTGTAACCTTGATTCCCGTCATGGCTGACAAAGATCAAAGTAAATACTTTAGTTATTTAAAGCAGCTAACTTTATAGCTATCCATGACCTAATTTTCAAGTGATTTCAGTAATTAAAGACTCTTTTAATCTTAAAGCCCTGACCCTTTTCAAGGCCGATCAAAGCAATCAAACAGCCCCGCTTTTCAGGCAGAATTTGAACAAGCTCATCAGCATTCGGATCGAAGCGTGAAATCAATTGTGAGCGCAATGAATGGCTGATTTGACCGTTTTTAAGCAAAACTTCATCTTGGCCATGCACCCGGATGGATTTAACTCCCACCAGTGCCTGATCCAGCGGAACGAGTAGCTTGCTTTGATCTTCAGCAGACAGGGTCTTCAAATGATCCAGCCCAATAGCATCTTCAAGCTTATAATGATGTGAACTGGTTCGCTTCAGACTGGCCATAGCGGCTCCGCACCCTAGGTTTTCACCTAAGAGGCTGACCCACGAACGAATGAAGCTGCCCTTAGAGCAATGCAAATGAAAGGCGCGGTTTTCACGTGTCTCAACGTTCCAGAACTTCATGACTTTACTTGGAATTTCAACCGCCTCGCCTTCGCGCGCATATTCATAAAGTTTTTTGCCATCAATTTTTTTAGCTGAGAAAATCGGTATCGGTAGAATCATTTCGCCAACCAGGGCTAACGCAGATTTTTGAACGTCTTCGTCCGTACTACTCACCTGTTTTTCGGTTAGAACCTGGCCGGTCGTATCGAGCGTATCCGTCGTTACACCGAGCTTAAGCCCCACTTCGTAAGACTTATTTCCTTCGGTCACATAGCTGCTGAGCTTCGTCGCTTCACCGATCAACAGAACCATCAGCCCGCTGGCCATCGGATCCAACGTGCCGGAGTGGCCGACTTCACGTGTATTCAGCGCGCGGCGGACAACACTGACCACATCATGACTGGTCATGCCTGTTGGTTTATTAACAAGAAGGAGGCCGTTCAATCGACATCCTCGTCGAGGTCTTCAATATTGAGAGTCGGATCTTTGGAAATCTCAGAAATTATTTTTTCGATTTTAAGAATTTTTTCGGTCGTTTCATCATTGTAGAAAGTCAGTCGAGGGCAATAACGCATTTTCATCGTGTGCGCGATCTCATCTTGAATATCTCCGGCCCAACTTTGTAGAACTTGAGCCACGTCAACCGCTTCACCGTCAACGGACTGAACCGGTGCAAAGTAGGTCACGTGAACATGGGCGTTTCTAAAATCAGCGGGCATCACAACCCGGGTAACCGTAACCACACCCGGCAGGTCGTGGCGAAGCTGGCGAATAATGAAGCCCGAGATCAACTCTTGGACTTCCTTTTCGACTCTAACTTTACGGCGACCATCACCTGTGTTTTTCACTGATTCCTCTTTATAATAGCTTACTTAGAAACCGGCATCGGCGTTAACTCGCGCGCGACTTCTTCTTTAATGTAAGCCTCGATCACGTCACCGACTTTAATATCGTTGAAGTTTTCAATACCAAGACCGCATTCAAAGCCTTCAGCCACTTCACGCGCATCGTCTTTGAAACGTTTAAGTGATCCGACTTTTCCTTCGTAAACGATTTTACCGTCACGAACGAGGCGAAGCATATTTGAACGCTGAACTTTACCTGAAGTTACAAAAGCACCTGCAATCATACCCAGTTTAGGAACCGAGAATGTATTACGCACTTCGACTGTACCCATAACTTTTTCGACCAATTGCGGAGTCAACATACCTGACATGGCTTTTTTGATCTCATCCATCATTTCGTAAACAATCGTGTAAGAACGGATGTCGACGCCAAGCTGTTTAGCCTTGGCTGACGCGTTGCTGTCCGGGCGTACGTTGAAACCGATCACAACACCTTTTGAAGTGTGCGCCAGCATGACGTCATTTTCGGTGATACCACCGACGGCCGCATGCAGGACTTTATTTTTAACTTCAACTGAGGTCATTTTCATTAACATTCCCTGAATGGCTTCAAGAGAACCGTGGACGTCTGCTTTCAGAATGATATTGAAATCTTTGATGTCGCCCTGAGTGATTTTTGCGAACATGTCTTCGAGAGACATTTTTTTGTTCGACATTTCAGACTGAGCTTTCGCGCGGCGAATACCAGCCACTTCATCAGCGGTTTTTTCATCAAGTACAACGTCGAAGCGGTCACCGGCAGCCGGCACTCCACTTAAACCCAAAACCTCAACCGGAAGACCCGGAGTGATCGTTTCAACACGTTCACCTTTGTCATTCGTCAGAGATTTAATTTTGCCTGTCACAGAACCAGCAACGATATAGTCACCGACAGAAACGTGTCCGTCTTTAACTAAAATTGTTGCAACCGGACCACGACCTTTTTCAAGTTTGGCTTCGATCACAAGACCTGCGCCCGATTTTTTCGGATTCGCTTTAAGTTCTGCGACTTCGGCCAATAATTTGATTGTTTCAAGAAGTTCTTTAATACCCGTACGTTTCAAAGCTGAAACCTCACAGAACATTGTATTGCCGCCCCACTCTTCAGGGACGATTTCAAATTCTGTTAATTGCTGCTTGATACGATCCGGATTTGCACCCGGTTTATCCATTTTATTAACGGCTACGATAATCGGAACGCCTGCGGCTTTCGCATGGTTTACGGCTTCTGCGGTTTGCGGCATCATACCGTCATCTGCAGCCACCACGATAATCGCGATATCTGTGGCATTCGCACCACGCGCACGCATCGCTGTGAACGCTTCATGGCCCGGAGTATCTAAGAATGTAATTAAAGTGCCGTCTTCAGTTTTAACTGAGTACGCACCGATATGCTGAGTGATACCGCCGGCTTCGCCTGCTGCCACTTCGGCATTACGGATGGCATCGAGTAACGATGTTTTACCGTGATCGACGTGACCCATAACGGTGACGACCGGTGGACGTGTTACAAGTTCTGCATCCATGTCACCGAAAGCTGTATCAACAACAAGTTCTTCAGCTGTTTGGTACGTGTTTTGCGCTTCCCAACCGAAATCAGGTGCGATCAGCGCAATTGTATCAAAATCAAGATCCATGTTGACGTTGGCCATCACGCCATTGCTCACCAGGGCTTTAATCAATTGGCTGGCTTTAAGACCCATCCCATTGGCCGCATCACCGAGCTTCATTTTATTGTGTACTTTCAGTACACGTTTTGAAGCCTTCGGAGTGGTCAGCTGAGTTTTCATCGCCACACGATTCAACGTGCCGCTCTTCTTTTTAGGTTGGAAAACCATTTCACGTTTTCTGAATTCAACCGCATTGAAACTTTGCAATATCGTTTCAGCTTCTTTTTCTTTTGCTGACAAGCCCCCGGTTGCTACGGGCGCTGTACCGAATTTTTTAGCGCGTTTATCAAGGTCACGCTTGTGATCATCAAATCCGCCAATAGGTGGAGGGGTCAAATCCGGAGCTTGCGCCACGAAACCCGCGCGGATATTACGCCCGCCGGTTGTTGATCGCGCATTGAATCCGCCGCCACCTATGCCCAGTGGTGTACCCGGAGGACGAGGAACAAATCCGCCTGTACGAGGACGTCCATCTGAGCCCGGAGGGGCCTGAACACGGCTTAAATCCATGCGACCGACGATATTACGTTTAGGAAGACCTGCGATATTGGCAGAGCTGGCCACACCACTGTCACCGATCGAAACTTCGCGTTTACGAGCAACGAACGGTGCGGCTGTCGTTGGAGAAGGCGTGAAAGTAGGAGTTGTTGCAGCCGGAGTTGCTGGCGCTGCCGCAACAGCAGGTGCGACAGCCGCTAGCGGAGCTGTTTCAGCTTTTGCCTGAACAGCTGCAACTTCGATGACTTTGCTTGCGACCGGAGCGGCCTCGAGCTCAACAGCCGAAGCTTCCGCTTCAGTCGTTCCGACAACAGCCGGAGCTTTTTCAACAACAGGAGGTTCAGCATCTTTAGTTTTACGACGGATAACTGAAGAAGACTTAGCGGCCAGGGCTGCCGCTACGGCCGCTGCTGTTGGCTTTTCTTCTTCGGCTTCAGCTTTTGTCGCTGCAGCTTTTGCATCCGCTTCTTTTTTAACAGATTTAGTTGTTACAATGGTCGGACCCGCAGCGACTTCAGCGGCTTTTTTTGCCGGAGCTTTGCGGGTGGCTGCTTTTTTCGGTTTTGCTTCAGCGGCATGACTAGCCGGCGCAGCAAGGCGAGATCTAATTTGCTCGAGAACTTCCGGCTCTAATTCGGCCATGTGGTTCTTAACAGGAAGCTGCCACTCTTTGATTTTATCCATCAAAGCTAGTGGCGTTAGCCCGACATCTTTTGCAAATTCAAAAACTTTTGGATTACTCACGCGATTATATTCCCTTCGTGCTTTCTCAAAAACTACTGTTGTCCCAATTTAGCCAGCTCAGCTTTAAGCTGATCTTCAGCACGTTGTTTTGCTGATGAGGCCTTATCCACCAAGTGAGCTTGCGCTTGTGGTGAAGTCGGTACGGGTAAACCCTGCTCTTTATAATTACTCACAACGGCCTTGGTATCATCGATCAGCTTTTGAGCTTTTGTCGGATCGTCGTAACCCGGAATCGTCATCACCTCTTCAACTTGCGCCGAAGATAATGATTGAAACGAGCCGAAGCCTGATTGCAGGATGTTTTGCGCCATCGTCTCAGACATACCCGGAATCAACATCAAATTGAAGATTGATTCTGCAGTACGCGCCGAGGTCGCTGATGATGAAATGATGTCTAATTTCCAGCCTGTCAGTTTTGCAGCCAAGCGGACGTTTTGACCTTTTTTACCGATGGCTAAACTTAATTGCGCATCCGGTACCACGATTTCCATTTCTTTGTTTTCTTCATCCAAGAAAACTTTCGCGATTTCCGCAGGCGCTAACGCATTACATGCAAAACGTGTGATATCTTCATCCCACATCACGATATCGATTTTTTCGCCTTTCAGTTCTTGTACGATATTTTGTACACGAGAACCTTTCATACCCACACATGCTCCAACCGGATCAACCGAATTGTCTTTTGTGCGGACCGCGATTTTAGCACGTTGTCCCGGTTCACGCGCCGCTGACATAATTTCAACGATACCGTCGTAGATTTCAGGAACTTCCATTTCAAATAATTTAGCCAAGTAACGTTCATCAGCGCGTGACATGATGATTTGCGGTCCACGTGTTGTTTGACGAACTTCAGACAAGTAACCCTGAATGCGGTCACCCGGTTTGTACATTTCACCCGGGATTTGTTCGCGCGGGGGTATGTGCGCTTCAGTGCGGCCTAAATCGACAACGATGGCGCCTTTTTCTACACGACGGGCGATACCTGAAGCGATTTCACCTTTACGTTGTTCAAATTCAGAGAAAATGATTTCACGTTCAGCATCACGTACTTTTTGCAGAATAATTTGTTTTGCTGTTTGCGCCGCGATACGTCCTAGATCAGTTGAATCAAGCTTGATACCGAGCGAATCCTCTAACTGGGCAGCCGGATCAAGCTTCAAAGCTTCGTCTAATGGAATTTCAACTTCTTCGTCGATGAACTTTTCACGTTCAACAACTTCTTTAAATTCATAAAGTTCGATTTGGCCGGTTTCTTCGTTGTATTGCGCTTCGATTTCACGGTAGGTCCCGTATTTTTTACGAGCGGCCACCAGCATGGCTTGTTTAACCGCATCGATGATCAATGCTTTATCGATACCTTTGTCTTTACCAACCTGATCGATCACCTTAGCTAAGTCTGAAAATAAATTGTCAGCCATATTTCCCCCAATATCTTTCTACTTACTTATTTCTCTTTAAAATCGTTTTCATATCAAATACCATTTTAGCTTTATCAACCGCACTGAACGGCACCGTTACTTTTTGCTTACGGATTTCAAACGTCAGCTGGTCGCCGTTAACTGATTCAAGTAGGTCTTCGAATTTTTTCATCGAAAGCATGCCTTTGTCTTCGGTGGCGCCTAGCGCGCTCAAAGACTGA
>JANPAD010000072.1:0-9534 GCA_031429735.1 Bdellovibrio sp.
TCGCTGGTCAATTGATTGCGGTAAAATGGCAAACCCATCATGTAACAATCCACGAGTCCTGCGACTGTTTGCGGGTACATCGTACCTCCAAACCAAACATTGAAATTTGTAATCAGGAAAAATAAAAGAGTTCCTAAAAATGAAAGACCTAACACCTGTAAGCGTGGAGCAGATTGTTTAACGAACAAACCGAGCCCTACAACGATTGCGTAGCTAAAGTAAACTAGCGGCATTTGATTATGGAAACCGATGATTGAATCGCTGATCAGCATAGCCAACAACATTAACGCAAAAGAAACTTTTTTGTCTTTGAAGTACGCACCCGCAAAAAGAAAAACGCCACCGCAAACAGTGAAATTCCACATATGTGATGTGAACCGCGATAAAACCGTCAGAAGAAGTAATGCGACAAATACCATAACTGAATTTTTCGTTGAATTTTTCATATTGCCTCTATTTTAAAACATTTACTTTGAAAACCGGTTTTCGACAAGATCTTTTACCACGTTCGGGTCGGCTAAGGTGCTGATATCACCAAGGTTATCAACCTGGTTTTCGGCGATTTTGCGCAAAATCCGCCGCATAATTTTGCCCGAACGGGTTTTAGGCAAACCAGGAGCCCATTGAATCACATCCGGCGTGGCAATCGGTCCGATTTCGCGCCTGACATGCTGCTTGAGTTCTGTGCGCAAAGCCTCAGTTGTCTCAACACCTTTTTTCAAAGTGATATAGGCATAAATACCTTGTCCTTTGATATCATGCGGGTATCCAACAACGGCCGCTTCAGAAACACTTTGATGGGATACAAAAGCCGATTCAACTTCAGCGGTGCCAAGGCGATGACCCGAAACATTCAAGACATCATCGACTCGGCCGGTGATCCAGAAATAACCGTCTTGGTCACGGCGGCAACCATCACCGGTAAAATAATAACCCGGGTAAGTCGAAAAATAAGTTTCTTCAAAGCGCGCATGATCTTTATAAACCGTGCGCATTTGTCCCGGCCATGAATTTTTCAAAACCAGAACGCCTTCGCAAGCCCCGTCGAGAACTTTTCCTTCGGGAGTTAAAATTTCAGCTTCAATTCCGGGTAACGGAAATGTTGCAGATCCGGGCTTGAGTTCGGCCGGATAGGACTCTTGTCCGCCTTTCGAATACGCCGAGATCAGGATTCCGCCGGTTTCCGTCTGCCACCAAGTGTCCACAACCGGGCACCGTTCGTCACCGACAACCCGGTGATACCATGTCCAGGCTTCAGGATTAATCGGCTCGCCGACCGATCCCAATAAACGCAGTGACTTGCGCGAACTTTTTTTCACCGGCGCTTCGCCTTCGCTCATGAGTGCGCGGATCGCGGTCGGCGCAGTATAAAAAATATTAACCTGGTGCTTGTCAATGACTTCCCATAAACGCGAGACAGTCGGATAATTCGGCACGCCTTCAAACATCACGGTTGTGGCTGCATTGGCCAGCGGCCCGTACACGATGTAGCTATGACCGGTCACCCAGCCCACGTCGGCCGTGCACCAATAGACTTCACCCGGCTTATATCCGAAAATTAGTTCGTGAGTGTAACTGACATAGGTTAGATACCCGCCGGTGGTATGTAGAACGCCTTTGGGTTTTCCGGTTGAACCCGAGGTGTACAAAATAAACATCGGGTCTTCAGATTTCATTTTTTCAGGTTCACACGTTGTCGATACCTGACTTGCCTCGGCGTGATACCAAATGTCGCGCTTTTCATTCCAAGGGACAGTACTGCCGGTGCGCTTAACAACTAACACCTGGCGCACTTCTTTGCCGTGCTTGGTCTTCAGACTTTCAATCGCGGCATCGACATTTTTTTTAAGTTCAATTTTTTTACCGCCACGTAAACCTTCATCAGCCGTCACGATAAAATCGCTGTCGCAATCTTCAAGCCGATTAGCGATTGAGTCCGGTGAAAATCCACCGAAAATGACCGAATGTACGGCTCCAATACGCGTGCACGCCAGCATGGCGTAAACCGCTTCTGGAATCATTGGCATGTAGATGGTGATACGATCACCTTTTTTAACTTTGTTTTTCTTTAAAACATTCGCGAAGCGATTTACTTCTTCAGATAACTGTCGGTAAGTAATTTTTTTTGCCTCTTCAGTTGGGCTGTCAGGCTCCCAAATTAAAGCGACCGTTTGAGCTTTTTCAGGTAAGTGACGATCAATACAGTTCACACTGACGTTGAGTTCGCCATCTTCGAACCATTTAATTGAAACTGGTTTGTTGAACGAAACCTGACCCGCTTGCGTTGGTTTTTTTGACCAACTGATTCTGTCGGCTATTTTCAGCCAATCGACTTTTGTATGCATGGTTTGAGCGTACCTCCTCATACTGAAATGTCAAAAGCTTCAAAAAAATGCATCGCTTTCAAGCACTGCCTCATTTGCGCGAATCAGCAAACTCCCTTTTTTAGATGTCATAGTTATTGCAAAGCATTGCTGAAGGGGGACCTTTTGAAGAACAAATTACACGTTATTTCCTTTGCTTTAATAATCCTATTAACACTGGGCTGCCAAAAGAGTGCGGTCAAATCAAATAGTATGGACCAACCTGGCGGACAAGGAACTCCTCCCGTCATACCGGAAACGCCTCCGGCAGAACTGGCGCTGAAAAATTGCGTCCATGTTTTTTACGACAAAACACCTCCTACCGGTTTCGAATCCGCGGGGAGAATCTACGCTGTTAACGTTCTAAACTTACTCGGCCATTTTTCGGAATTTCAAAGACATCTTTCTGCAGTCGAAGATTATAAAGCCGGTGACATTGATAAATGCGCAGTTAATATTTTAGTCGATACGAACTATTTTTCGGTTATCCCACAAACCTTCTTAAATGAATTTAAAAACACCAAAACGCAAGTCGCATGGCTTGGCGAAAACTCTTTTAAATTGGGGTCCACCTATTTAAAATCAACATTTGGCGTACAATACAATGCAGCCGAACCTTACACCAAGCTGGATTGGGTTAACTTGATTGATAAAAAGCCCACCTATTATAAAAATGTTTATTACAAGGGCGCAAAATTTTATAAGTATGGTGACTTCGGCAAGCAGGCTCCTCAGCTTGATACTTTCTACGCCCCATTTGAAATAGCAAAATTCGACTATGCCCCCGGTGATGTCAGTGGCACAACTAACCACCGTGTCCTTGCCGAAATTGAACACAACTTCACGAACGCCCGCCTACCGTGGGCTATTCAAACAGAAAATCGCTTCCTGTTCACTGAGGTCCCGCTCAGTTTTATGCATGAAGCCGACCGCTATTTTGTTTTCACTGACTTACTTTTTGATATCCTCAAAGCATCACCGAGACATGATGGGCGCTTCGCCGTCGTACGTCTTGAAGACATCCACGCGGAAGTTTCAATCGCGGCACTTGAAAAGGCCCGCCAGATGAGTTTGGCGTTAAACGTTAAACCCCATCTTTCTATAATCCCCATTTACGTTAATCCTGTAAACCCGAACGAGCTCTACAAAGGTTTGCCCGCACGAGCCATGACAGCAAATAGCGCCTTCATGAACGAGATGAGTTTATATAAAGCCGCAGGCGCCGAAGTCATTTGGCATGGTATCACTCATCAATTAGGTGAAAAAGTTAACCCTTGGGGGTCTGATACCGGAACGGACTATGAATTTTGGGACTTTTCAAATGATGTCGAAACCAATAAACCTTTCCCGCTGGTTGGTCGGCAGGTTCCTGGTGAAACAGCGCAAACAATTATTGCTCGTTTCAAACAAGGCGCTGACATTTTGCAGGCCGCAAATTTGGTTCCGCAAGTTTGGCTTACACCGCACTACCATGGGTCGTCGTTATCCAATTATGTTTTCGGTCAACTTTTCAACTGGAGTATCGGCCGCGTGGTCTACTACGAAAACAGCATGAAAGGCCTCGATTTAAATACAAATTCCGAAGAAACAAAGTTTCCGAATGTGAGCGCTCAAGCATGGCAGCGTCGTAGCGATTCATTGAAAAACATTCAGGTCACACAATCGACGCGACAAAATGGACAATTGTACCCTTACGAAATTTACGGCGATATCTACGGGCAACGGGTATTTCCGGAGAATTTAGGCAACGTCAACATTGCATTATCAGCTCAAGTTCTCAACGTCAGAACCGTCGATCAAATGCTCGAAGATGCTCGCCGCAATCTGGTGCTTCGCGATGTTTGGGCATCGGCCTTCTACCATCCTTTTTTACTGGAACCGCCCTACTGGAATTCGGCCGTGAATACGTTGACGAACAATGATTTGTATAAATTAATGTCGGGTCTTAAGGCTTTAGGCTACAATTTCATAAGTCTTGAAGGAAAATCAAACGAATGGAAAACTCCGCGAGCAAAGAAAATCGTGTACCGCTGAGTTTGAATAAAAAATGACGTTCGGTCTATCGCAGCTATCTTGAAAAGAGGCTATTGATGCAGCGAAATAATACGGCTGACGTCTGTCAATACAGCTTTCCAGCCCGGCAAAAGAAGTTCATCATGCCCGTACTGCTTCATTTCCGCGAAGGCCTGATCGACAGTCCAATGATCATGCCAGATGCGGTAGGCCGCCACCACGATGCCGGTACGGTCGCTGCCGCGCAGGCAATGGACAAACACTTTATGATCAGCGCGCTGTTGAAGATAAGTTAAAACTTGAATGACCTGCTGAGGCGTAGGCCGATGAATCGGGCTCATCGGAAAGTAAATAAACTCAACATGATGAGACTGAGCCCACGCTTCTTCATCATCGACACTACCGGGACGCCCGCCTAAAAAACCTTGTTCTAAATTAATGATTGTGACGACATCACGGTTCTGAAGTTCAGACATCTCTGAAATGTCGGGCCGAGCTCCACGAAACAAACTTGCATTCACTTCATGAAAATTGCCGATAGTCGCAAACGCAATCTGAACCTTAAGTGCTAAAATAAGTAACAAAGCCCAAGCTTGATTTTTCATAAAAGTAATCTGACTTGCCCTCGACTAAAGTTCAATTCTTTTCTAAATCGAGAGCGTGCTTCTGAATAAAACACCCGGCTTTCGTGAACTTTTTTACCTGTATTGGAGCCAGGCTAAGTCTAAATCGGATCTTTCTCATTCTGAACCGACCGAGTCCTTTTATCCACAAAGGATAGACGGTTTTGAAACACTCAAGAAATAACTCACATGTCCCGATCACCTATCGTCTAAACTTAACCTTGTCGACTTAAATTCTTTAGGAGGTACGTATGTCGGTTCAAAAAATTACCATGTCTTGTCTAACATTAGCGCTCAGCGCGGGGCTATCGGGCTGTAGCGGGCTGAGCTCAGGCAGCTCCGGCTCTTCAACGCTGTCCTTATCCGGAACTCTGAGCTTGGCGTCCACAGCGTCCAGCTTGTCGGTCATGGGTTCAAGTAAAGCTCTTTATAATCTGGGAAAACTTTCAGATGATTACGTTTCTGTTCTCAGTATCGATATAACCACCTATACCGTTAAGTGCGTGACCACAACGCCGCCGATTGAAACAGGTTCAGGTGCCATCGCAGCCGATGGCACGTTTACCGTCTCTATATCTGGTGCAAAAAACCAACCCCTCGCTTGTTATCTGGTCGATGCCGGCGGTACGCGCCAAGCTGACTTTATTATCTCGGATGCTTCAAATACGGACCTGAACGGACAAAACCAGGTTTCTGGAACAGCGTCTTATTCTAAAAATGCTTCTCTAGGTACAATCAGCTTTGATCCTACCTCAGGAGAAGTGACGGTACCGAAAGCGAATATCTCCAGCGCATTGGCTTCAGAAGAAATTGCGGCCAATACTGTTGTCTTCGATCCCTCAGGTATTTGGACAATCGGAGCAGTTGATTTTTCGCTTCCAGCGGGCGTTATCGGACCTTGCACAGGCATGAATTGCAAAGGTCCACCGGATGGCCAAGCGCTTTATTTGAAAATGTGGGAGGGCCTAAAAACTTCAGACTCTTCAAAGGTATTTGGTTTGCAGCTTTGGGAATCTGCAGGTAAAGCCACAACTTGCGGTGGAAAAGTGGGTTTAACGTCTACAATTAAAACTTCAATCGGAGTTGATTTCAGCGCCAACGGCGCCGCAGATGCCCCATTTACTTTTGATAATACCGTCACCGGTTTTAACGACCAAGTCTCAGGAACAACAGGCACGGTGAACCTGACGAATAACTGGAAAATGGACACGGCCGTCACCCAGTGGAATCTGACTCCGAACTGCGGTCCCCGTGACATTTCGATCGGCGCGGTTAATTACTCAAATGCATGGATGTGCGGACCTGACTCCGGCACAAACTACCAAGCCCAACTGGGTGGTGGTTGCCAAGATTCAAGCGGCAACGCCGTCAATCTGCAAAACTGGGGCGGCATAACTTGCGGATCAATGACGATATCAAGTGACGGGATCCGTGAAGTGAATTGCTCAGGCACGGCCTCGATCAACTCAACTCCGACGGCTGTCACTTGTAAAAACAAATGGGCGGTTACAGATAGTTCATTCAATGTGCTGACGTCTCCGAGCGCAAACTTTGACTGGAGCAGCATGACGCAAATTACGGCCGGCACGCCGTGTTCTGCTATTTCCACAGCAACGAATTCATCGCAAATTGCGCAACTTCAATGTTATGCCGCTTATTACGATCGTTCAGGAATGCGTGAAGAAAGCAGCGCGTGTTTACCGCAAATTGATATGGACTGGTCAGCGACAACGGCTGCAAACTTTATTAAGGTTGATGAGATTCGCCCGAGCGGCCTCATTTTCTTTGAACAGTTCATGCCTTTAAACGACGGAAGCGGCGGTTCGATGGTGACTCGTCAAGAACACTTTGACGGCGTGCAAGTGAATGGCGACAGCTGGGTCAATTGTCGAATCGTCGAAACAGGTGCACTTTCTATCAAAAAACTATCGGCCACAAAGATGCTGGCCACTTACCAGCAATCAACAGTTACTACGAGCACAAGCAAACCTGCTTGCTTGGCCAACTTTACCGGTGAACGCAAGACATTTATGTTTTACTTAACAAAATAAATCTGAATACCATTTATAAAAGAAAAAAGGTTCGACTCATGTCGGACCTTTTTTTCAGAGATCAGAGTGCCGCAAACAGGCATTGCAATCTCGTACGCGGCAAATTTAAAAGTATGTGCTGCGAGTTTTAGTGACAAATACGTCTGTAGATTTTCTAAGAATTTTCAGGTCCGCTTGAAAGCAGTGAAGGAATGCATCAATGGCGTATTGAGGTTTTGCGTGCTCAGGTTGCGTCGGATTAATAAAAGTGTAGTCGTCGAAAATAAGCATTCCGCCGATTTTCAGCAATTCCCAACTTTGTATGGCGTCACTCAGCACATCCTGGGCGCGGTGTGAGCCATCGATGTAAATAAGGTCGAAGTGATCGGTCGGCAATGTGCGGAGCAACTTCTGCGAGTACCCTTCAAGCAAAGTGACCTTGTCGAGCAAGTTACGGTCGGTCAAATTTTTTAAAAGAATATTTTTTGTCTCATCATAAAAAGAATCAATACTGACGGCCCTGCTTGAAGGGTGATTCAGTATCGATTCCATCATCCAGAGAAGACTACTTCCTTCGCAGGTACCGATCTCAAGATAATTGAGATCGGGCTTGCTTTTGAACTGACGGAGTAACGTTTCGAAGTATTTATCTTTTCCGTTAAAATAATTTCTGTCCGACACAGAACTCACAGTTAGTTGACGTCTTTAAAGTCGGCGTCGATGACGTCGTCACCACTCGCTTTTTTCTCGCCGCCCGCTGCACCGTTTTGGCCTGCTGCGCCCGCATTAGCACCCGGAGCTGCTCCGTCCGCCGAAGCTTTGTAGAGCTGTTCGGTGATTTTGTGTGAATTGGTTTGCAGAGTTTCGAAAGCTGCTTTCAATTCAACCATTGTGGCTGCTTTGTTATCCAATACTTTTTTTGCATCCGCGATGAGTGTTTTAACATTTTCAAGATCAGCGGCAGGCAATTTAGTACCTGATTCTGCGACCAGTTTTTCAGTTTGGTAAACCAAGTTGTCTAAATTATTACGTGACCCGGCCGCTTCTGCTTTTTCTTTATCCGCGTCAGCTTGTAATTCAGCTTCTTTAACTTTTTGTTTGATTTCGTCTTCCGTCAAACCTGATTGCGCTGTAATTTTGATGTTCTGAGTTTTACCTGAAGCCATATCTTTTGCAGATACGCTTAAGATACCATTCGCATCAATATCGAATGCCACTTCGATTTGCGGCACACCACGTGGAGATGGCGGCAACCCTGACAATTCAAACCGGCCAAGCGATTTATTGTCTGTCGCCATCTTACGTTCACCTTGCAAGACATGGATATCAACACCTGGCTGGTTATCCGCAGCTGTTGAGAACACTTGCGTTTTTTTAGAAGGAATAGTTGTATTACGCTCTATCAGCGGCGTCATCACGCCACCCAAAGTTTCAATACCCAAAGAAAGTGGAGTTACGTCAAGCAACAGAACGTCTTTAACGTCACCGGCTAAGACGCCACCTTGAACCGCGGCACCGATCGCCACGACTTCATCCGGATTCACAGTACGATTCGGCTCTTTACCGAAGAAATCTTTAACGGCTTTCTGGATGGCCGGAATACGTGTCGAACCACCGACTAAAACCACTTCGTCAATTTGTGATGTCGTCATGCCCGCGTCTGATAAGGCTTTTTTACAAGGTTCAATTGATCGGCGAACCAAGTCTTCAGTCATTTGATCAAATTTAGAACGAGATAGTTTAATCTGTAAATGTTTCGGGCCGGTTTGATCGGCTGTAATAAACGGTAGATTGATATCTGATTCTTGCGCTGTTGAAAGCTCAATTTTTGCTTTCTCAGCGGCTTCTTTCAAACGCTGTAAAGCCATTTTATCGTTTTTCAAGTCGATACCTTGGTCTTTACGGAATTCAGCAATCAACCATTCAAGAATAACAACGTCGAAGTTGTCACCACCCAAATGCGTGTCACCGTTAGTTGATTTAACTTCAACAACGCCCTCTCCGACTTCAAGAACTGAAATATCGAATGTACCACCACCGAAATCGTAGATAACAATTTTTTGGTCTTTCTTCTTGTCCAGTCCGTACGCCAAGGCTGCGGCCGTGGGCTCGTTGATAATGCGGCGAACATTTAAGCCCGCAATACGACCGGCATCTTTTGTCGCCTGTCTTTGCGCATCGTTAAAGTAAGCCGGCACTGTTACAACCGCATCAGTCACTTCTGCGCCAAGGTAATCTTCAGCTACTTTTTTAAGTTTGGCTAAAACGCCTGCGCCAATTTCTTCCGGTGAAGCTGTTTTGTCGCCGCCGATTTTAAACGCGCAATCTGCGCCACCGTTTTTAGGAACAACAGTGTACGGAACTAAGCGGATTTCTTCTTGAACTTCTTCGAACTTACGGCCAATGAAGCGTTTTGCAGAGTAGATCGTATTTTCAGGATTTGTTACAGCCTGACGTTTAGCAATTTGACCCACGAGACGTTCGCCATCCTTAGTATAAGCCACA
>JANPAD010000073.1:0-3489 GCA_031429735.1 Bdellovibrio sp.
CGTAAAAGTGTCATCGAAGATCGTCCGAAATTTTTAACGACTTTTTTTAAAGATTTCTACAACACCAGACTGCTCGAAAATATCAGTAGCGAAGCGGCACACACCAGTTGGGTCACAGCGGTCGGCGCTTCCCCAATTGCGACGCTGAAATGCATTGATAGCTGGCTTGAAGACTTTCGCCATGATCTGCAATCGTTCGATATTCCGACGCTTGTGGTGCATGGTGATGAAGATAAAATCGTTCCGATTAAAGCATCGAGCGAACGCATGCAAAAATATGTTTCAAACTGTGTCTTCTTTCCGATCAGCGGCGCACCGCACGGTCTGACTTGGACGCACGCTGAAGAACTCAATCCGGTTTTATTGGACTTTGTGGGCCGATCGGTTACACGACCGTCACTAACGACATCAAAGTCAAACTCGGCTTCAAAGATACATTAAGCTTCAAAAAAAAATGCAAAAGAGCGCACTTACGGTATGCTCTTTTGCATTTCAGTTGAAAAAAATCGCTGAAACGCGGCCACATGATTTTCTGTGCATCGTATGACTTAAAATCTGCATGAAGTCAGATAACGCGCAGACACGGGCCGATTTCAACGTATCAAAACTTCGTAGTCTTCAACGAAACTTTGACATATTAGATTATTATTTAATTTGTTTTTCGAGTTCGATCGCCTTCGTCAAATGGTCTTCAATCATGACTAAGCGTTCATTCGCGAATTCATAGACACCTTGATCGCCGGTGTAAGTGACACCAAGACCAGCTTTTTTAAACGCCCTCACATCGCGTTCGTGATCGCTTCGAATCATGCTCGCAAATTTTCGATCGAGGTTTTTACCGCTCATTTTTTGCAAATCATTTAGACCGTTTTTCTTGCTGTCACTTAGACCTTGCGGAAGGATGACATCGTTTGCAAGTGCGAGATCTTCAATTTCTGCTAGTAATATTTTTTGATCGAGCATCATTGTTTTGCCGTATTCGCGGACTTGGGGAGTTTCTCCCCTTTCGGCGGCGATTTTACCCTCTTCGTAACCCGCCATGCGAGCGTCAGCCATCTCAACCAAGAAGCGAGTCTTCGCAGGGCTCACCCAGTTCGCGCCGGAGTTGTTTGCAATTTCAGCTATTTTTACGCTGTCTTGCGAACTCGTGCTGCAAGAAGCAACGATCGCCGTTGAAAAGAGTGCGATAAATAGACTTTTAATTGAATCGCTGTATTCACTTCTATACATGGGGGAAGTCTCCTTAAGAGACTATTAAGCAAGAAGTGTGACAGCTTTATTTCTAAGTTAGTGCTTTCCAAGCCAAACCCAAAGCGGGCCAATTAAAAGATACTGCAAGTCCTTAAAAAATGAAGGTTTGCGGCCTTCTTGTTGATGGCCCCAGAACTGCCCGATCCAGGCTAAAAAAAAGAGTGTTGCAAACAGGATGCAGGCCCCTTGAGTTTGAAGATAAAGTACAGCTGAAATTGTCAGCCCGACCGCCGAAACCACCTGAGCCAACATAATGAAAAAAGCCTTATAACCCAGAAAGACATACCAAAACAGAGCCATCGGCAGCAGCATATCGCCTACGCGAACACCTGCGAACTCAAACGGAAGCATATACAAAAAAGCCACAACAGATAAAAATATAAGCGGTACGCAGACCAGATGAACCTTTTGGTTCGTTTTATTTTGATGATCAGCACCGTATTCATCCAGCCACTGCTGCAAATTCTTCATTCTTTGATGATACTGTATTTTATCGCTGGAAGTAAAGCCTCGGATGGTTTATGGTCCCGAAATCACTTTAGAAAAACAGGTTTTATATATATGAATTCATTCCGTGATTTTGAGCTTTTACCGACCCTTTTAGACACTCTAAAAGTTAAGAAAATTTCTAAGCCGACAGAAATTCAGGCGAACGCCATTCCGATGCTGATGTCGGGCCAATCGGTCGTCGGTGTTTCTGAAACCGGTAGCGGCAAAACTCTGACTTATGCTTTACCGATTCTTCACATGATCAAAACTCTTGAGAACAACAAAGACGGTGTGACTGAAGACAGTTCACCTCGCGCGGTTATCATGGTGCCTTCACGCGAATTAGGCGAGCAGGTTTCAAAAGTTTTTAAAGACTTTACGCACCTAACTCGTTTGCGCGTCCGCCCGGCCTTGGGCGGAATGGAATTCGAACAAGCCCGCCGCAATGTGACCGGTCCGTTTGAAATTTTGCTGGCGACCCCGGGCCGCCTAATTCAATTGATCGATAAAAAATTAATTAATCTTAAAGATGTTCGCCTGATCGTTTTCGATGAAGCGGATCAAATGTTAGATGAAGGCTTCTTGCCGAACTCGCGCCGTATTGCGGGTGCTTGTCCTGAAGACGTACAGCTTGCGCTTTTTTCGGCGACCGTTTCAACAAACGTGCAAGCTTTGATCAACATGCTTTTTGAAAAAGCTGAAGTGATCAAAAGCAGTCAGAGCGGTAAAACCGTTAAGACGCTGATCACCCAAAATCGTCTTGTGCCTGACGGCAAACGCTGGCCCGTTTTTGAATTTGTCTTGAAACAAAAAGTTGACGGCGGCACGATTATTTTTACAAATACACGTGAACAGTGCGATGCCTTGGCTGAAGAAATGACTGAAAAGGGTTACCCCAACGTCGTTTACCGCGGCGAAATGGATAAAACTGAACGTCGCGCTAACTTACGAGCTTTCCGTAAAGGTGAAATCGGTTTTCTGATTTCAACTGACCTAGCAGCCCGCGGTCTTGATGTTGAACACGTCGGACGCGTCGTTAATTACCATTTGCCGCAGCAAATGGAAAACTACCTGCACCGCGCCGGTCGTACGGCTCGGGCCGGTCGCATGGGTGTTGTTGTGAATCTTGTGACTGAACGTGACGAACGCTTAATTTCAAGAATAGAAGGCAAAAAAGTTGAAGTTCCACGCACCATTCGCGAAAAAATGACGCCCGAACAACAATCGGCCCGCCAGCAAATGGAAAATCAAGAACGTGCCGAGCGCAATGAAGAGCGCGCGCAGCGTGCACCGGTGAAAGCCGATGGGACCGGGCGAAAAACTCCCCGCAAAAAGGCCGAGCTTTTTTCTAAAAATCAGGAAAAGGTCTTTAAGCTTGCTAAAAAAGTAACGGCGCGAAAACCGGCCCGAAAATCAACACGCCCAGCGCCGCCGAAAAGAAGAAAATAAACATGACGAATAACGATGTGATCCGCAGTCTGAGTTTTACTTTAGAACTGAGCAACCAAAAGCTCGTTGAAATATTCGCCCTTGGTGGAAAAGAAGTGCCCCTGGCTTCAGTTGAACTTTTTTTTAAAGATGAAGAAGATCCCGCTTATTTGCGTTGCGATGATTTCGTGATGTCACATTTTCTCGATGGCCTCATTTATTTTAAACGCGGCAAAGATGAATCACGCCCGCCCCAGCCATTTGAAATTCCGCTCAGTAACAATCTGATTCTTAAAAAACTGCGCGTGGTCTTTGAACTCA
>JANPAD010000074.1:0-12551 GCA_031429735.1 Bdellovibrio sp.
GGCCTTTGTATGCCTTGCTTTTGCAGGGGCCGCCGATATGGTCAGCGGAGTTTTTCGCGGCACGATTTGGAATGAAACTATTCCGACGGATCGCCGCGGTCGGCTTTCTTCAATTGAAATGATCAGCTACATGAGTGGCCCAATGTTGGGCAATGCACGCGCTGGATACATTGCATCGGTTTCGTCAAATTATGTTTCAATTTTATCGGGCGGAATTATTTGTGTGGTGGTCACGCTATCTTGTATTTGGCTCTTACCGAAATTTTGGGCCTATGATTCAAAGGCTACGAATTCGTAGCCGGAACGTTTGGATCAGGTATTGTAATTGGCACTGCATTCGGATCGACAGGCTGCGGAGTTATAACGATCGGCTCAGGCGGTGGAATTGGCTTCGGATTGCCGGGTGCTGCCGTAAAACGCGGTTTTAAGCTTACGAATTTTGTGAAATCACCAACGATACTTGTAATCGCACGGCGCAAGGTCTCAAGCGGCTCTGTTGAGGGTTCTTGATTTACAAGACGGCGCAAAACAAAAGCGATACGAACACCTGCCAAGAATACGCGTTGATCAACTGTATCCATAAATTTATTTGTGTAGTCTTGCTCAGACAGATTTTTAAAGTCGTAAGCATCTGAACGTGGAACCATCGATTCATGCATCCAGTCGTCGTACCGAGCAAATGTTGAAGCGTCCGGTTTAAAATCTTTATACTTAGTTAACAGAAAGTTTGCATAATTTAGAGTTGAATCGTTATTTGGATCTGCTGTTAAATCTGAGTTCGGAGTCAGAACGTCTTTACGGCCGAAGTAAATAATTTGGCTGTCCCAAACTGCATGTAAATTTGTGTCCGCGCCTAACCATTTCATCGGAATTTGATTACCGCTTTTATCTTCAACACGCCCCGTATGAAGCGGTTGATGAATGTCGCCGATACAGTGAATCACAAACTTTAAAGCAATCGCTTTATCTTCTTTGGTAGCGCTCGGATTTTTAATTGTATCTTCGGCAACATAAAGCGCTTCGACCAGTCCGCCTAATTGACGAAGACCGGGCTCTTGGCGTTTCAAATTATCAAGGTAAGTGTAATTGTCCGGAGCTTTTTCGAAGTGGTACCAGATTGAAAATTTCCACTCGGCATTTCCCCTGGCGGCATCTGGCCAAATAGAGGCATCTGCGATGTCTCCGCCATTCAACATTTCAAGCACTTGTGCTTGTGTGGCTTTGTCCATTAAGGCCCACGCAACTTTAGCTGAAGTCTTGTGCCCAACAGCACCCCAACCCCAAGCCATCATTGATGATAACGACAGAACCCCTACAACTAAGACGTGCTTTATCATGCATTTCTCCGCTTTTGTTATTCCTTACGAGAATAATAAATGCTCGGTCGTTGTCACCCTTTTTCGAATAGTCCGCAGTGTCAAAACCAAATCCTAACCAACCGGAGTAACAAAATTCGGCTCTTTTTTAGGGCTGTCCTAAGATTCAACACTTTTAGTGGGCAAAAAGCCCTATAAAAGCATTGAGTTGGACCCTTATGTGCTCCTCTTCATACTGAAATAAAGGAGAGCCGCATGAAAACGATTTTTTTAATCATACTCATTTTGCTTTCCGCCGCGGCTAAGGCACAAACACCGTCGATTCATATTTCACCGGGCATTCACGAAGATCAAAAGGGCAGTATTCTGAAAGACCTCGAAAACCTTCTCACACTTCCGGTCGAAGGACAAAATCCAAAAGCAAATGCTCTTTTCGAAACATCCTATCTAACGACCGCTCATCTTAATTCATGGTTGGCAGATCGCGCTCATCATTTTGTTGAACAAGGCTTCGATTTCATGCCACGGCTTCAAGTGCTACAAGAAAACTTCACGTACCCTAATTTAGTTATGCCGACAATTGAAACAGCAACCAAACATTCCGGTGTAACGACCGGCGCTCAAACCATGCAAGTTAGAATGTCGAACAAAGGTGCTAGCCTTTACTGGTTTGCTAAAACGAGAAATCAAAAATTAGCACTCGATTTACCGGGTTATGGAATAGCCACGATCACGACTCCCCGAATAGGATTATTCATGGTCGGTGAAGGACTTTTTAATGAAACTATTTTGGGTTCGAAAAATTCGATGGCGACCTCTCTTTTTCGGATGAAAACCTACTTTCATGAAGCCCGCCACACCGATGGCAATGGCGTTTCGCTCGGCTTTTTTCATGTGGTGTGTCCGAAAGGCCATCAGTATGAAGGTTTTTCGGCCTGCGACAAAAATTCAAATGGGCCCTATCAGGTGGCCACGCTGTTTTTGAGCACAACAATTAATGCTTGTTCAAAATGTTCTTCGGCTGAAAAAGAAGCGCTACGCAACGTACAACTTGATAATCAACTTCGCATCGTAAGCCAGTCCCTTAATGAAATCTATATTCCGATCAAGCACAAGAAGTCACATGCCGACGCCCCCGAGATGTCACTTTCTTCAACGTGTCAGGCGCTCAAAGATCAGGGCAGCGATATCAGTCAACTAGAAGCTTGTAAACCAGGGTTCCATTTTAACGCCTTAACACCCGGTGCTGACGAACCTCCACTTTGGGATCCGACTCCTGAAAGCACAGGCGATTTATGAAAAAAATTTTTCCGTTTTTACTGATCGCTTTAACAGGACTGGCTTTGGGCCATTTTTATCAAAATCATAGTTCGATCTTGAAGACAAAGCCTGCGATCGAAGTCGCTAACCCAATCCTGAATTCAATTCAAAAAAAGGGGTCGAGTCAAACCGCAGATACTTCTGTTTCGATCAAAAAGAATTTGGAAGAGAATGTCGTTAATGCAGTTTCATCGTCACCCAATGTACACTTCAAGGGTCTACATGAAAAAATAGCCGATTTTTATTCGCAGATTCCGCGGAAGTCTTCGTTAGCAGGGCTTGCGGCAACCGAGATGCATGAAACACCGCAGCCGATTCTCGCGGCAGGACGGCATCTTGGTGATATGCACGAGTACTTTTTGACCCACAATCATGACATCAATGCAGAACTCAATTTTTATTTAAAATGTAGTCAGCAAAAAGATTTTTTCGACTCGGCCCGTGCGCTTTGCGCAGCCCGCGCCAGTCAACTTTTTTTAATAATCACGGGCAATCAAATTTCGTCTAAAATATTTGATGATCGAATTGCCATTCTTAAAAATCAGATTACTCTTTAAATTTTTCGTTCAAATTTTCAAACAAAGTGGCCCAATACTTGTAATCGGAAGTCATTTTTTGAGTTTCAGCAGCCCATTGTTCAAAATCTTGAACATTGTTGTTGTTACAATTTGCATCGGGTTGTTCAGTGTAGAAACTAAAGTTAGTTGACCAGCAACCCGGCAAATGTGCGTTTTGCTTGTTATCCATAATTGCATTTATGTCTGCGATCTTATAGTTGGATAAATTCGGTTTAAGCTGTTTTTGTAAATAGACCGGAAACATGTCGATACGCACATCGCGCTTCAAAAGCTCAGAATCAATAGCTTCTTGGTAAAGCTGGATCATGCCGAACTTAGCTGAAATAATCGTGTAAGACTTAGCTGGATACTCTCTTTTCGGTGAACAGTAGTTTTTGATGACGATCAAATCGCCGTTCGTGTAAAGACAGCTGGATGTGCTGGCGTAGCCTGATACCTTGGCCGTTTCAACGTATTTAAGTTTCGCTTTGAGAGCAGTCTCAAGCGCAAGAGCCGCCGGTTTAGCTTCTAGCAATTGGGCTTGCGCAGTTGTTGTTGTGAATAAAGCGACCAAAATAAGTGTGGTTATATATTTCATACATTAAGCGTAGAATATATTTTAATATCCGAGAATGACTACTTTTGAATCAGGACCTAAAACAGTCTTTCTCGCCGTAGGTCTATGTTTCAAGCGTCATTTCGACGCGCATGTGTCTGATTTACCTTTTGCATCATGAAATCAATAAGGGCTAATATTAAGTGTCATGAACGTGACTGCTGCCGTTAAAACCTCATTTAAAGTTGATCTTGCTCGTTTACTCAAAGACGTTCAGCAAATTATTGAAAAATACCCCTTAAGCGAGTCAGTCCGACAAATATGTCTTACCAGTCATAAATTAACCGAACAAACTGTGTTTGACGGCGTCGGCAGCCTTTATGATTTTCAAAAATCTGCATTTTGGGCTGAAGAAAAAGATTTCAAATATTTCATGAGTGAGTTTCAAGGTACGTACTTAGAAGAAATTTATCGTGATCTGCAAATACTGTCTGAAAATAAAATTGCCCGCGTGCGACTCATGTATCTTCCCCCACGGGCCTGTTACTCATTTCATTACGATAAAACTAAGCGTTATCACATCAGCCTCTTCACAAACCCTGCGTCTTTTTTAATATTTAAAAATGAAGCTCCGATCCACATACCGCCGGACGGATATGTTTACGAAATCGATACGCGGGATTGGCACACAGCCGTTAACTGTGGCCACAATCCGCGAATACATCTGGTTTTGAGCTTGGCGAATGATTCAACCGACGATCAATTATTCAACGCAAAAACACCGGTTTTTTAAGGTCTTTGTTGTGGCTTTTGGCCGCCGAAACGACGTCTTTTATGAAAGCTCATGCGCTTTTGTGGCGGGTGGTTTTCACGTTGTTCAATGGCCGCTTTAGCTTTGCCCTTGGACAATGTATTTGTTGCCCCAGCGATCGCTTGCGAATGGTACGGTTGATCTACGATGACCGGAATTTCTAAGCCAATCAGCTTCTGAATATCTTTAAGATACGCCTTTTCTTCAGCATCGCAGAACGAAATGGCGCTTCCATCAGCCGACGCACGAGCCGTACGGCCGATGCGATGCACGTAACTTTCAGCAACATTCGGTAATTCGTAGTTAATGACATGTGTAATACCGTCGATGTCGATACCACGGGCTGCGATATCAGTCGCAACCAGTACTCGAATTTTACCTTCACGAAGCTCTTCGAGAGCGCGCTGACGTGCTCCTTGTGACTTATTACCGTGAATAGCAGCGCTCGGAATTTGATTTTTTTGCAAAAGCTCACTCACGCGGTTTGCACCGTGTTTTGTGCGAGTAAATACGATAACACGCTTAAGTGCTTTATCTTTTAAAACATGTCTCAAAAGATCTCGTTTTTGGCTTTTGTCGACAAACATAACGCATTGATCGATGCGCTCAACCGTTGAAGAAGGCGGAGTGACTTCAACCTTTACTGGATTTTTCAACATTGTTTCCGAAAGACGCTTAATTTCATTTGGCATGGTTGCTGAGAAAAATAAATTATGGCGCTGCTGAGGTAATTTCACCATGATTTTACGAATATCGTGGATGAAACCCATATCCAGCATGCGATCAGCTTCATCCAAAACAAACGTCTCAACTTTTTGAAGTTTAACGTAACCTTGATTCATTAAGTCCAGCAAACGTCCCGGCGTCGCTACTAAAACATCTACGCCCTGGGCCATGCTTTTGACCTGAATGCCTTGGCCGACGCCACCGTAAATGACGGAGTAGTTTAAGGGCAAATGCTTGCCGTAAGTTTTAAAGCTGTCGTAAATCTGAATAGCGAGCTCGCGGGTCGGCGTTAAAACCAAAACTCGGGCATGGCGCGCTTCGCGCCAAACTTTTTTCTCGTTTAAGCGATGCAAAATGGGTAGCGCGAATGCGGCCGTTTTGCCGGTTCCCGTTTGCGCACAACCCAAAAGGTCGCGTCCAAGAAGAAGCGGCGGAATAGCCGCGCTTTGAATCGGAGTTGGCGTTGTGTAGCCGGTCTCGGTTACCGCAAGTTGAATTTTTTCACTGAGTGCGAAGTCCGAAAACTTACTTATTGAATCTGACATTTGTTACATCTCTTTACAGCTGATAGAGCTGATTTCAGGTCTTTCATAATTTGATAGATTGTTATAGCAGCTTTCGTGCAAAAATTCAGACAAGATTTTATCCGGCAATTTTGATTGTAAAAAATGCAATTTCCGATTGAGCCCAGTTCGATTTAATCCAATATCTGTTGATCTATTCGTCGTCGGTTACGATGACCGTATCAAGCCATGTTTTAAAAGCCATCAGCAGTTGAGCTCCATCTGTGGTCAACGCTGATTCCTTCAAAGATTCCATTTTAACACCGATTTTTCCAAGCTCCGGAAATCCGAAACTTTCAGCATTTCCTGCGAGCTGGTGACCAATGCGCTTAAACTCTAACGCTGATTTTTTTTCGAGAGAATCGCACAATGCAGTGTAATCCGCCTTTCGGCGAACAACGTACTCTTCTCTCATTTCTTTCGGCAAAGTAAACATACCCCATAGTTATCGTGAGACGCGGTCATTGTGTAGTTTTATCTGAGAACTGCGACCAGACCAGACGTCCTTTAATTTCCAATGTAAGTTCAAATTATACCCGCAAAGTTAAGCACAACGTCCCATAGCTAATACAGCTCTATTCAATCATGGCACTTTGAATGCATCTGAGAGGAGTGCAGTTATGCAAATATTAACAATTTTAGGTGCCTGTTTTATTGCAAAGCAACGCGGCCCGAAAAAACAAAGGAGTCAAAATGGAATTAAACCAAAATATTATCAAAGGCAAATGGACCGAAATCAAAGGCGAAGTTCAAAAAGCTTGGGGTAAATTAACAAACGATGAACTTGAACAAACCAAAGGTGACCTCACTGCTATCAAAGGTTTGATCCAACAAAAATACGGCAAAACCCAAGATGATTATCAAACAAAATTAACAGATATCGTCAGCCGTTTTTCCAGCGAGCGCGACAAAACTTCTGACGCGGCAAAACAGTCTTTAAAATCTTAACACGAACTCTAAAAAACAAAACAAGGAGATTTCAAAATGGCAAATTTATCAACAAACGATGCGATCAATAAAGCAAACGGCGCTGCAAAAGATTTAACGTCATCTGCAAAAGATGTCTATAACACGACATCAAACTCATTCGAAAACATGTCACAAGCCATCGGCGAAAAAGCCGGTTCAACAGTTGCGCGTTTTTCCGGTCAAGCCAACGAATACTATAAAACAAGTCGCGATTACGTCGCCGAAAACCCTGTTAAAGGTATTGCAATTGCAGCCGCCGCAGGCCTCGTCGCGGGCAGTCTACTCTCTATGGCTTTTCGTCGCCGTCCATAACCAGCTGCAAACGTAATTGAACGGTGCACTCACCAGACGCCCCTCCCAATATCTAAGATCCGGTGAGTGCGCTGTTAACTTCTACAAAGAAAGAATTCATGGGAAAAATCATATTATCGCTGTTACCGCTTCTGATGGAACTAAAAAGTATGACCCAAACGACTTCAAACATCGCACACGATACCGCATTCGCAGTTAAAAATGTAAAGGACACATTGCGCGGTTTGATTGCGACACTCTCTACAGCCATTATTCTGTCAGGAATTGTTATCTTTGCCACAATCAGGTTAATTCAAGGGTTCGAAATATTCGCCCGCACCTACGAGGGTGGCGAAAATTTTCTTCTGGGCCTCTACGCACTTCTTGTTGCTGTCGGCGTAGGATTCATTATTTACTTAATTAAACCGACTTCTAAGAAAATTGAAGACACGCCGCCACTTCATACGCAACCTTCAGCTGGCAGCATTGAATCGATTTTGGGAGCGCTGGTAACAGGCTTCTTTGAAGGCATGCAGAAAGAGCAGGCGACTTGCGAAAAAAGATCGCAGACAGAAGACAAAGGTCCAACCTACAATGAGACCCACTAAGACCAATCAAAATCACCTCTTGTTGATTGTTCTTTTTTCCTTTCTTTCAATATTGTTGAGCTGCGCCAGCGACACATCAATGACCGAGCAAAGCGGCCCCCGCACTTCCTACGCTGAGGAGTCGGAAAGTCTGGCCATAACAAACGCGGCCGCCGAAGAAGTTGGTGCTCATAGCTTTATCGAAATCCAGTTTCAACCGGGAAGCGCCATTTTATCCGGAATCTCAAAAACGTCTCTAGATCGTTTGATTAATAGTGCCCGCCAAGACGGAAACGTCGATCAGATCATGGTGATGTCTTGGGCGGACGAAGAATTTCCGTCGAAGCATATTGGAAAGTTACCTGCTCTACAAATACGTTTAGCGGCAAGACGTAATGAAGCTCTGAAAAACTATATCAAAGCAACACAGCCTGTGACTGTTGAAAGCTTTAACATGGCTGAGGATTCGCCGGCGTATGAGAAAATTTCAAACACGGAAGATCGAAAATTAAAAAATTCATTCGTGGCGGCCGGCTTACCGACTACTGCTGACGATCCCCAGTACCCGGGAAAAGCTTCCCACGCCGTTATACTTGTTAAAGTAAAGTAATAGCACGACCCATTCCCATCCGGAGCCGGCAAGCCCTCACTTGCCGGCTCTTCCCTTTCGAGAAAAGCTCAGTGCGGGCGGCTTTTGAACTCACTATTGTTCCATGGTTGAGCGAAGTCTTTTGTAAAGAGTCTTACGGTCAATGCCGATTTCTTTCGCTGTGCGGTCGCGTGCGCCGCCGTTGCGGGCTACTGCAAACTCGATGAACTTATTCATGACATCTTCAAAATGCGGAAGACCTGTTTCGCAATTGATTGCAAAATAACCTGACCCGTTTGAAGTATGAGTGGTCACTTTCGAGCTGGTATCTTGGGACATCATTTGTTCAACGGGAATCATGTTCTGAGTACTGATTTCAGATTCGCCTGCCAATACCACAGCACGTTCAATAGCATTTTCAAGTTCACGTACATTGCCGCGCCAAGGGTTTTCTAAAATAAACTTCAAAGCTTCTTTAGAGAAACTCTTTGCCGGCGAATCGTTTTCAAGCGCAAAGCGTTTAAGAAAGGCTTCAGCCAGCGGAATCATATCTTCTTTACGTTCACGCAGCGGCGGTATCGATATCGGGATCACATTCAAACGAAAATATAAATCTTCCCGGAAACGACCTTGTTGAATTTCGTTAACCAAGTCTTTGTGCGTAGCTGAAATCACGCGGCAGTTAATAGGTCGGTATTGGTTTTCTCCTACACGCTTAATCTTCTTTTCTTGCAGAACACGAAGAAGCTTGGCTTGCAACTGAAGGCTCAGGTCACCGATTTCATCCAAAAAGAGTGTGCCGTTTTCAGCGTCTTCGAACAAACCAACCTTTTTATCTTGTGCTCCGGTGAACGAGCCTTTCGCGTGACCGAACAGTTCTGATTCCAGCAAATTCTCAGGAATAGCCGAACAGTTGATCGCCACAAATGGTCCCTTCGCGCGGCCACCTTCAGCATGAATAAAGCGGGCAAAAACTTCTTTACCGGTGCCGCTTTCGCCCGAAATATAAATGTTAGCTTTACTTTTCGCTACTCGCTTAGCGATATCGATAGCCGCCAAAAACTTGGGACTTTTGCCAATAATGTTTGAGGTTATTGTAGTCGGATTTTTTACTTTTTCTCTCAGATCAACCAAATTATGACTGAGTTCTTTCAGGTGAATTGCACGCTCAACCGAAATTTGCAATTGCGGAAAGTGAACAGGTTTCACGATAAAATCATAAGCGCCTTTTTTAACCGCTTCGACAGCGATTTCTGCACTTTTCGATGTCGTAATTAAAATGATCGGCAAGTGTGGCAAATATTTTTTTATTGCAACAGTTAGCTCGACGCCGGACATAATCGGTAAACGTAAATCCGTTAGTAAAACGTCCCACTCTTCGCCTTTAGTCTGACTTGCTTTCAGTGCAGTTTCTGCATCTTCATAGCAAGTCACTTGATAGCCCTTCTGCTTAAAGAAAGCAGAAATGAGCTCGCGAATATCTGCATCATCATCAACTAGAACGAGATTTTTATTTTTTTGCGCCATTTTGAAACCTTACTTTTGTGAAACTTTTTTGAAAAGAGTTAACTTAAAGAGGCCCACCATAAGTTCAAAATATCCACAAAGCAACGTTCAATATTTGGATGCGTACAGACCAAGTCCAATTTAGGACCTTTGACCGCAGAGTTTGTTCGGCACACTCGTTGCTCTAACAGGTGCTGTGGACCTATCACTTAACAAGGGAGACATTATGATTCGTGCAGCAATATCTTTTTTTGTCCTCGCACTGCTTGCTTTTCTATTAGGAGCAAACGGGATCGCTGGACTATCTATGGAAATCGGAAAAATTTTGGTTGTTGTATTTCTGGTTCTCGCCGGACTTTCTTTTTTGGGAGCAATTTTTACCGGGCGAAAACCGACTCAGCTTCCGTAACGTTACAAATAATAAGAAAGAGAGTTTTATGAAAAATTACTTGAGTTCACTTCTGGCATTAACTTGTATAGCTTCTTTTTCTTCAGCCTTTGCTGCCGAAACAACGGCAGAAAAAGCAAAGACAGTTGCAAATCGAACCGCAGATGTAACTAAGGAAACCGCGCGCAATCTGTCTGACAAAGTATGTGAAATGATTGACGGTAAAATGAAATGTCTGCCGAAGAAAATTAAACGCAAAGCACAGACGATGAAAGATAAAGCCGGCACCAAAGCGACTGAAATCAAAAACAAAGTCGATAACCCGTAATCTAAATTAAGGAATTTATTAAAATGAAAAGTAATGTTTTTAAAAGAATTATACTCGTGACAACTTTTGCGGCGTCAATTCTGATCAGTCAAACTTCAGTGGCGCAAGTTGGTCTTTTTGTAGAACCTTCAGTTACATACGAAACAGGTGACTTAAGCGTCGATTATCCGCAGCCCGTAAACGATTCTTCAGGCCATCTCATTGGGTATGGACTCGGAGCCCGACTCGGTATTCATATCTTTGATATCGTTTTTGTCGGCGTTGATGGACGTTATTCGCAACCTCATTACACTGATTCATCCGGGTACGACGCCTCAACGGTTTCATCGAATTGGGGACCGGTTATCGGAATTCAAATGCCGATCGTAGGTCTTCGGGTTTGGAGTGCCGCTGTTGTTGATGGTGAAGTAGATCCGGAGTCTAGCAATGGTTACGATCTTAAGTTCAACCAAGCAACAGGTTATCGTGTCGGTGCTGGATTTCAGTTTATCGCGGTAAGCCTGAATGTTGAATATCAAGATTTGAAATACAGTAACACGAATTTACAGGGTGTCGGTCCTTTTACGCCGGGATCTAACTTAGATAACACCGAGCTTAAAAATAAATCCTGGATCGTCAGCGTTTCATTTCCGATTGCTTTATAATCCAAACAGTCCTTTCGTTAGGGCCGGAGAAGGTGCGAGCTTCTCCGGCTTTTTTACATCTCGACAGACGGTACAATTTGTTTAAACTATCTTTATGTCTAATGGCCAAATATTGAAACCTAAGAAAATTCTGCTTTTCGGTGCTACGGGACTCATCGGCCAAAGTCTTCTCAAGAAGATGATTTCAAAGCCGCAAGGCGAGTTGATTCACGTACTTGCAAGACGCAGCCTTCCCGCCGATCTACAAAATAATAGTATCGTTGAATATAAAATGAATTTCGATTCGTTGGACGAATCTTCTGATTGCTTTAAAATCGACACAGTCATTTGCGCGATCGGTACAACAATCAAAGTGGCCGGCAGCCAAGAAAAATTTCGTCAGGTTGATTACTCTTACCCGTTGCATATTGCAAGAATCGCCAAAAAAAATGGCGCTCAGAATTTCTTTTTAGTCAGCGCACTTGGTGCCGATCAAAATTCTTCAATTTTTTACAATCGCGTAAAAGGTCAACTTGAAGCCGCTCTGCAACTAATCGGCTTTGAAAGTCTAGTTATTGTAAGACCATCTGTTTTAATCGGTGAACGTGAGCATTCAAGACCTCTTGAAAACATCGGGCAGCAGCTCGGCCGGCTTTTACCCAAAAAATGGAAGTCCGTTCCAGCTGAAAACATCTCGCAAAGATTCATCTCGCTATTAAAAAGTCCGCCGATCGGCGTTCATATCATCGAGAATCAAGACCTGTTTTAAATCGTTCTTTGAATCCAGTGGCTTTTATGCTGAGTTCATAATTAGAACTTCGGGTATAAAGTCCGCTCTTGTTTTCATTCAAAGCTATCACAACGTGCCTACGGCGGGGTAGTTTCTTGCAGCTTCAAATCTAAGGGTGTGTCACGCTCTCGTGCAATCGGAAGGACAAATGGACGCTCAACTTAATTCAATGAAAACTGCCGGAACCGGCGCAATGAAAACAATCAGCGATTCCATCAGAGAATTACAAGTTAAAGGTTACACCGCTAGCTTTGAACTCTGTTACGATCACATCAGCTGTGGTTCAGGCGACATTGTGATTCAGCCCGATGAGTTTTTCTTTGACGATGTCCTGCGCTTCGAAAATTCTTCGGATCCTGATGATCAATCTATTCTGTATGTTATTTCAGTACTCGGAACTAACCTTAAAGGTCTATGTGCGGAATCGTACGGCCTCTATCACAATGATATTTCCCAATCGATGATCAATCGACTTCAGGAATGTCATGCCCAACGGCGAATAACTGCTTTGTCGTAATTTTTTTAGATAAAAATGAAATTTAAATCAGAGGCTTAGGAGCGACACTAAGCTCTTTTAAATTTCCCATAAAAGAATGGCGGAAAGCGAGGGATTCGAACCCTCGAGCCCCGC
>JANPAD010000075.1:0-8032 GCA_031429735.1 Bdellovibrio sp.
GGCCACACGTGCGACCTTTTTGGTCTTGCAAAGTATTCGGTGTTGAATAAATTTACCTTTAAAGCAGACACCTGCCGCCTGCTGATCGACGCAAATTCAAATACGATCAACCTCGACGATCACGGCGGAACTTGTAAAGAATACTGCGGGGCCCGCGGATCACTGCGTAAAATAGATTTTCCACTAAAAAAGAAACGACGAATCAAATATCTCGATCGTCTCAGAAACTCAGAAGACTACAAAAATGCCACAAAAAATTAATTATGGAAATCAACGCCGATCGCGCACAACTTAAACGCCTAACTGATGATCCCGTATGGACCTATTTCGAACTTCGTAATGAAGCTCGACTGCATTTGGCCCACGGTCATGATGACTTTCCGTTCACTCTTTTTAAAACGATTTTAGAAAAAATTATTCTTGATCTTCAAAATCGAAAAAACGATGCATGGCAGACGCAGATTAATGACGTTTTGGCAGAAGCGAAAAAGCTGAATAGCAACGGTCCGCCGTTTCGCGCAACTCACCGCTTTATCATGCTTAAGTATCTGCCATTGATGGATCGTCTATTTTGCGAACTTCATCCTGAATATAAAGATCTTAACTTTCACCGAACAAACGCCGAACCGCTGCTCGAAAAAGCTCTTGCCCTGGCCCCGGATCTGCTTCCTATCTACACCTTTGAGCCATTAATGTTTGATTTTTTTCTACGGACGCGAACTATTCCGATGCCGGCTCTTGGAATTAGTCTAACGGGCCTTGCCGCAGGAGAACCGCCACCTTTTGCAGATCGTTTTGCTATGAAAACATCCGAGTTTACCTGGCATGACTGGGGTCACCTTGAAGGCATGGCTCGTCGAGATCTCAAGCATATTCAGCATTCGGGAAAGCCGGCCGAACGAGTGATCGCTGAATGGGACGTAACCAAAAGTCGCATCCTCACTTACAGAAATACCTACAAAGAAAAAAATCGCGATCTGTACGACGCTATGGATTTGATACTCATGGAGTTTCTTCACGAGCGGGGTTTCCAGTACAGCCTTACAGTTCTGAAGAACGAGCTCGATACGCCGAAATGGCTCGAAATTATTCTGCGAAAAAAAGAGCGGGGATTTTTTGACAGCTTCCGGCACAACATACAAGCCTTTACACAGCTTGAATCAGCCCGCCAGCATCTTCTAGAAGCCATCGAGAAATTTCGTATTGAAGATCAATTGCAATGGTGTCGCACCTTGCGGGCCGATCTCGTGCCGGTCAAAATCACACATACTCCGGCGCTGCAGTACGATAAAGGCTCGCTCGTTTCAATAGAACTTAACGGAATGCGGGCCATATGCACATTGCGCAACAATGAAGGAGTTCATTTGACCGCCTCTTTTGATGACCTAGTTTTGGCGCAGGTTGATCCGGTTCAAGAGTCTCTTTGGACAAAAGAATTGATACGACAAGTACGGGCCGCTCTAGGTGGCGATCGACTAAAATCAAATGTTCAGGCGATTGTTCTCAAACCGCAAAGAAAACTGACGGCTCTTTTGACGGATGGATCTCCAGTTCCGCTGGAACAGATCACTCTTTCCGATTTAGGGGAATATCCGAACATTTTACCTTCGATCGAGATATTTGAAATCGAGCAGGTTCTCGGCGCGTCCGAACGCGGCGAACTTATCTCTTTCACCATACCCTCTGAAATTAAAATTTATTCGGGTCGCGTTTCAAAATTAGATCATGTTGCAAATTCAAAAACGAAGGCTGAGATACGCCAACTTTCCAATCAGGGGACAATCGAACTTCCCCTTGTGGAAATACGAATAGACCCTTTAAGCAGCACGTAAAAATTCCAGAAATTTGGCTTAAATTAAACTGCTTTTCTCTTAAAAACTGCTTTTTCAAGTTTCTTGACACGTTCTTGCAAACCCTCTTCACCTAGGACAACTGTTCTTAATTTAGTATTAAGCCATGTTAAGTAGCCGACTCCTTCGGCATCAGCCTGTCTCTTTGCAGCCTCAATTACATCTTGATCTAATCTGATTGAAGTTAAAGTCTTTTGCACGCCCTTAATAGCCTCTTCGACCTGAGCCTTTGATTTAATTTTACCTTTAATCAGAGCACCTTTTGAAAAGTCATAATTGCGCTTCATAAAACTTCCTTTCGTTCTTATTAGCTTTCCGAGCTGATATTATTCGAGTCACATTCTCATCGGGAAAAGCTACAACTACAACCAGCACATTCAATTATTTAGATAACCCGATGTAAACAAATCTTTCTTCGCAATTTTGATGAGTTTCTTTTAAAACTGCGACTAAACCGCAACTAAGAGCTTCCTTGTCGGAATCCCACTCAAACCGCATATCGGATTGTACTACATCGTGGTACATTTGTAAACGTTGCTTTGTCCCTGCTTTATTTTGATTTGAAGTCATAAACCAGCCGATTGCAATTTTAGATCTTGCTGCACAGGCAATAAGGGCACTGATATTTCCAGTGTTCGAACATCATCGGATTTTGCTGATTTCACGCGATCTCGGCTCGAGTCGCTAAATCGTGATATTGCTCTTTAAATTATTGATATTGCTTAATTTTTTTCGTCGTCTTTTGAAAAACCAACGTCTGAAGATGGCCTCTATTTAGCGCCTAGGTAATCAACCCACTTTGAGAGTTCAACACCACAGGCTTTTTGTAGTGGACCAAACGCTTCTACTAGCCCATCTTTTCTAGATTTATTCACAGAGGTATTTTCCTCTCTTAAAATTCCTGCCAGTTGGTGCAAAAAACTTAAAATCGTTATGCCTGTCAAAGTGGCGAATCCTGCTAAGCAAAAATAAGCCCTCACGCCACTGTCTGAATTTGAGGAAGCAATCGATAAACAAAGTGCAGCTTCGGGCTCCACACCGTTCGGTTGCGCAACTAAAGCCTCATTTAGCTGTGAAAAAGATGAAGTGAAATAAGAATTGATATGCCTGACACATGATAAGCAATCGATTCCGCACTCCATAAGTAGCGCCAGAAGAAATATCGCTTCATCTGGTTTAATTTGAGGCTTTGTATTCACTTTACTACCTCAGGCTTGAGTATCTCTTTGCAATCGGATTTTTCTAAGGCTTTGCGGGCGCCTTCGTTTGTTGGAAAGTTTCCTTTCCAGCAGACTCGATCATTTCTAAAATCATAGACCGCCAATGCGGTTTTAGGTTTTTCTGATGTGCCGCCTGGCTTCGCCTGGGTACCTTGAAATCTTACAATTAAGCCTAACACATCAGAAGCTTTGCTTGGTGGCTTTGAACTCAAGGCCCACTCAACAATTCCCTCATTGTTGCCGAGGCCTGCGAATCCACCCAGTTTGGTCATCGCGCTCCAGGTGCTATATTCTTTGTCGTCTATTTTGACGTAGAGATGTTCGTAGTCATAACAACTTAACAACCGAGTTTTCAATTTTGAAACGGGACCGTCGCATAAGTACTGGCAGGATTCCGGACCGTCTACGCTGCCCTTGATCTCGGTGTACTTGCATTTAGTTTTATCATTCACTTTTGATTGCATGTACTGAACTGCTGGCGAAGCGGCGTACGTCATTTGAAATGCACATAAACCGTAAATCGTGACGAAAGCCATAATATTATTTTTCATAGTTCCAAAATTATTATTCACGACTAAGACTCTGTCAATTCACCATCCGACGATTGAATACTACGGAGGCCATTGATGGCACGTTTGAGAACTTGCTTAAACTGAACGCTCGCGAACTTGTTGCGGCACTTGCGAAACAAAAGGGCCTGCATCATCGGGTTCTTTTTCGATCTTATGTTTTTCAAGGCCAGGCCTCCTAGAACTAATGAAACTGGCAAAGGGTAGAAAGGTCGATGGGGTTGTTGTCTTGAAGCTTGATCAACTTTTTAGGAGCTTGAAGTATTTGATTACAAGCTTGTCGGAGTTCGAACAAGTTGGAGTGAAGTTCATTTCGGTTAACGCTCAAATCGATATGACAACTTCGGCTGGAAGATTGATGGCCAATGTTTTGGGATCATTCGCAGAATTTGAAGCGGACTTGATTCGTGAACGAACTCATTTGGGTTTGAATCATGCTCGTCGGATGGGAAAAACTCTTGGTCGGCCGCAGAAACATAATTCTGACAAGATCATTGAACTGCGAAAGCCTGGTCCTATGATGGATCCTGTAGAAAATAATTCAGGGATCTTGACCTTTCAGACAAGTTCTCTTATATTTTGTGTAATCGCAGCGGTAATGCTGCCAATTTCTATCTCTTAACAGAGGAGGTCCTTATGTCGAATCAATCAGTAAACAAGGGCCTTCGATCAAGCCAAAACTAAATCACAGTTTAAGCGCAATCAATGGCCCTTAGGTAATTTTCGAATTTTAAATTAACTTAAGGAGTATTCATGCTTAATTCCCAAAAGGAATTTTTGTCCCTGTTTGGTTGGGACGGCTTCTTTGAAAGCCAAAATGCCAATCTTGTATCTCAAAATTTAGTGCCAGCTCGAGTGATCTGTGAGGAGAGAAACCTTTATCGCATTCAATTGGATATCGATAAAGTCCTCTGGGTATCAGTCAGCGGAAAATTACAATTTAATGCCGTTACTCGGGCAGATTATCCCGCTGTAGGCGATTGGGTATTGGTGGAGGCTACCGACCAATCGGATCGTGCAGTCATACATCATATCTGTCCAAGAAAAACTGTGATCCAACGAAAGCAGGTAGGCTCGAGTGCTGACATTCAGATCCTGTCAGCAAATATAGACTATGTTTTTGTTACCACATCTGCAAATGACGACCTAAATTATCGCCGGATCGAAAGATATTTGGCGGTGGCATGGGAGTCTGGCTCTACCCCAATAATTCTTCTAACCAAAGCGGATATTTGCGCTGACGAAGTGTTTGCCATGGCCACTAATGTTCGAAAAGAATTTCCCGGCATTGAGGTCTATACTCTGTCGAATACGGAATTTGAAAAGGCCGAATTTCTTTCTGACTACTTGAAGGAAGGAAAGACATCTGTAGTCGTCGGATCATCTGGTGTTGGCAAATCAACCTTAGTTAACTTCCTGATCGGCCAAGAACAAATAAAAACACAAGATGTTCGTGAAGGTGATGGTAAGGGTCGACATACAACGACATCACGGTCTCTTTATGTCAGCAGGTACGGCGGGCTTATCATTGATACTCCTGGGATGCGAGAACTACAACTTGCTGATCACGCAGAGGGAGTTAGCGCACAATTTTCTGACATAGAAAATTTGATGGCCGAATGTAAATTTACAGATTGCCAACATCGCACAGAACCTGGTTGTAAAATAATTGAGGCACTTGATGATGAATCACTTTCCGAAAATCGTTGGAAAAGCTACCAGAAACTAGCTGCCGAAGTCCGACATGGGCTCAGAAGGCAAAATAGAGCCTTGGCTGCAGAGGATCGGAAAGTCTGGAAGAAAATGAGCATCAATGCCAGGAACAAGGGATTCGCAAAGAAAGGAGCGATGTAATGTCAGGAGTAATCAATACCAAAAAATTTCCTTTGTTAAATGTACAAGGGAAAGAAATTGCAGTCGTCTCTCTGGAGCATTTGTGGGCGGATGTTTATGGCTTGAAATACAAACGCACAGATGAGAATCCGCAATCAGCACAGTGGGCAGATGCAATCAAACAATCAATCGCAGAATCAGAAATGTTGAAGGCTAGGTTCGTGGCGTTTCGTTTGATTAAGGATTCACAATCTAATGAGATCAGTCGACTGCTACCGCAGTTGGGATTTAAAAAGAAGAATGAGCGAGTCGAATTTAAAAAACCGATTGATGAATTGCCCGATGATACTGGATCACCAGTAATCTGGAAAACAGCTTTAGAACTTGGCTGGAGCCCACAAGACATTGCCAATACTCTGAAGCTTGTATCTGAAGGCGACCCAGATACAGATCCAAACGAAGATCCTCTTTTGTACATACAAGATTTTTTGGCTGATCCCGTTCTGACTTTTGGTCTGCAATGCATACACATAGGTTACGTTGACAGCGAAGTTGCAGCTTTGACAGTGGTGCAGATCAATCCAAAAAATGGATGGTCCCGAATTTCTTATATGGGAATTGCACTAAAATTTAGAAAGCAGAGTCTCGGCAAATGGGTGCATCGCTACAGCTTCAAAATCATGAAGACCCAAGGTGGAAAACTTTATCACGGCGGAACGGTTGCGACCAACACACGAATGATCCGTCTCTTTGAACTCCATAACTGCAGTCGATTCTGTGAAATGGAAGAGTGGATTTATACTATTCCAGGAGGTTACCGATGAGAACTCAACGGTTAATTCTGCGGTCATTGAAGACTTCTGATTATCCGAATTGGTATGATTGTTGGGTGAATCGCTTGAAGTCACAAAACGAGTGGGATTTCCTTGCTGCTGAATCAATAATTATAAATAGATACATAGTTGCCAACGACAAATGACGACGAAAACACTTTTAGACTCGTCCTTTAGCTGCTACGTGAGGAAGAGATGCAAAGCGTTCGCGCACTTCCCTGTATTCGGGTTCTGCTTCATATCCATTAGGATAAAGGACAACATCCGGGCTTAAACCCATAAAAGCCGCAAGTTTTAAAGCGATACGAGGACCAATCTCTCGACGGTTTTTCTCTATAGCAGAAAAATTAGCCTGCGAGATTTTGCATGCGTGAGCCATGTCATCTTGTTTAATATTAAAGTTAGCGCGGAAAGCTTTAATGAGATCTCCTGTGGTTTTAGCTGCCTTGAATATGTCGATAGGTTTTTTAGTTAACTTCTTCATTTCTTACGACCTTTCTTATAATCATGTTCATCAGTAATTCGAGCAATTTTAAAAACAACTTTTTTATCAACGATGCGATAAATGATTCTGCCCCGATTGGAAAATGCGGACGATCTATATCCCGACCACTCGCTATGCAAAGAAAGATCGGCCCATTTAAAATCTCCACGAATAGATTCTGGTCCGTGATCAGAAATTTGCTGTATCCAAGCATGAATAATCGCCTGATCTTCAGCGGTCAGTTTTTTAGACTTAATAAGTGCAGTAATTTCTATTTCTACTGCTGAGCTTTCGAAATCAACTAACCACATATATCCATTATGACATATCAAATTTGATATGTCAATAGTGACTATGAAAAATGGTACAATCTGATATTTTTAATTTAAAAATTGTTAAATAATTCCAAATACTTGGGCGTGATAATGAAATGTGGTAGGGAAATATTCCTCGCCGATTGACTTAATAATTACAACTATTTATGAAGTTGCCAACTACATAATACTACAGTTTTGATTTCAACCACAACAGAACCGTTGATGCATTTTCATTGGGAGGAAAGACAGGATAGAAAATTTTTATAATCTGACCATCCTGAATAATCAACGCCATCCTTTTAACAAGTCTTAAACCATTGTACTGAAATGTCGGTAAATTCATCTGATCAATAAGTTGAAATTGCGAGTCGCTTAAAATTTCAAAAGGAATATGATTTCGCTGAACAAATTCTTTTTGATAATTTGTATCCTGCGAACTCAACCCGAAAACCTGAAATCCCAATTTTGTAAATTCGCTATAAAGTTCTCTAAATCCGCAGGATTGCGGCGTACAACCTCTTGCTCCCGGAATTAAATCCCAGTCTGCTGGGGCAGGTTTGTTTGGTTCTCCGGTCCTAGGGTAAAAGAAAATAACAGTGGGCTTATTAATATCATTTAAATTCAGTAATCGATCCGATGTTGTCATAAGATCAATCGAAGGCAGACTCATACCAACTAAGTGGTTACAGGCACCATCATCAGTTGGGATGGGCAATCCATCAGGAATTTTACTTAAATCTCTCATAGAAACCTTATCGATCTAAATGGTAGGGAGAGTTTTCTGTACTTCTGCACCAATAATTCCAGATAGTTAGAAGATTGTTAACTACAAATAACTGCTTTAGTTGCTTTCGAAAATATTCGCGCCTTGCTTAATTATTGCTTTGCATCTCTAAAAGCGGCCTCGAACGCTTTCTGAAATTTTT
>JANPAD010000076.1:0-2505 GCA_031429735.1 Bdellovibrio sp.
CGGGCATCAATAGCCGAATTAATGCCGACCACCTGACCCTTGGAGTTCACCAAAGGTCCACCGGAGTTGCCCGGGTTAATAGACGCGTCAGTCTGAATAAGCGGGAATTTATTGATTTCTCGGATGGCGCGCCCGAGTGAGGAAACGATCCCTTTTGTCATTGTGTGGCCATGACCGTAGGGGTTGCCGAACGCCGCAATCCATTCGCCGACCTGCAAATCTTTTGATGAACCTAGACTGACCGCTGCCAACTTGGTGTCGGGTTTGATTTTAATGAGAGCGATATCAGTGCGGGCATCGCTGCCGATGAGTTCTGCTTTGTACTGTTTATCTGAGTTTTCGGTCAGCTGAACTTCAATAATGTCGGCGCCGCTGATGACGTGTGCATTAGTCACAATAAGACCATCTTCACGGATGATGAAGCCGGTGCCGAGGCCCATACGCTGAGGCTTATTGGTCCAGCCGCTGTCATCATCCGAAGGGGATCCGTAAAATCTTTCGAGCATTTCTTGCATGGGGTCCTTAGCTCCGCGGCGGGCTAAAGACGAAGTTGAAATGTTGACCACTGACGGGTTGATGACTTTGGCCAATTCGACAAACAAATTAGCCGGCAACGGATCGTTAACCTTAAGAATCGGGGCCGGTGTTGCCGGGAGAACCGCTTCCACAGGCTTTTTGGCGACTTCGTTTGCCGCAACCGAATATTGAGAAATAAAGAAAAGACTGGTAAGCGCAACACTGATGAGTGATACCGCAATATACTTTTTCATCATAGACCTCTAAAAAATTTTAATTACTTTACTTGAAGAAACTTCATTTGCAAATCTTGTAAGATGTGAGTCAAAAGATCATATTCGTCCACGGCTAAGTTGTTTTTAGTCTTGTCGCTTAGGACCATCAAGAGGTCGATATTAAACCTCGCTAGGTTTTTATCGACTTCGGTTTGGCCGGACTGTGGGTCAGGTGTTAGGCCCATGGCCATCATTGCGTTCGACGCAATCGACATAACAAGCAGTGAAAAGTTAGCTTCAAGTTTGTGTTCATTTTGCGGTGCGCTCATAAATCTCCTTCTAAACGTTCCGGATTAAACCGGCTAAATTGAAAATCCCATCATGCGGTGAAGTCTGACATGCAAATAAGGCAGGCCGAACTCTTCATTTAAAATAGGTCGCATACTCAGGGTTGAAAAATAAAAGAAGTGGTTAGGCTTGGCCTTGTTGAAGCCGAACTGATGCAATTTGTTAAGAAAGTAGCCGGCTTCGAACGGTGTTGTTTGAGAAGCACTTAAAAATTTAAGATCTGCTGCAAATATTTCATGAGGCTTTTGAACAATTTTATTCATCGAAGCGGCAAAAACTCTTGTGAAAAAAGAAATGACGGCGGTTGACCAATGGACTGAAGACAAAAACTGTGGAAGCACAAAAGAACGGGTTTGAAGATGAGACAGTAAAAACACACTTAAAAGCTTAATCTCGCTGGTGTTTAGATTTTCGATTAAGGCGCGATTTAAAATTATGCGGCCTTCGTTTTCGGTGTTTTTCCAGACGAGAGGCGGGGTATGCTTGTCCGTGATGTAAACTTCAACTTTTTTAAAACCGAATTCACCTTTACGAAGATTAAGACTTTGAAGCAATCCGCTGGTGTCGTTACCGATTAAGGACCGGCTGCCAAGTGGTCCCCACAGAAAGTCGATATTCTTACGGAGCGCAGCATAAAGAAATATAAGACAAATTGCGAGGGCGATAAAAAGTCCGCCTCTTCCTAGAAGTTTGAAGCAAAGCAGAAGAAAAATAAATGAAATGCCGGCATGAATGAACCAGACTTGAGTCAAGGTGCGCATAGAGCTCCTATTCTATGTGACTTCAAGTTGAAATCAAGACTATTTGTGCCACAATAAAGCGTTGCAAGAATACAGGAGTCAGTATGTCGGAGATGGATCTATCAATGTTGAATCAAACCGTTAAAGAGCAAAGCCAATTCGTGGCTCAGATGATGAGTGAAATGAATAAAATGGTCGTCGGTCAAAAAGAAATGATCGAAGGCATTACAATCGGCCTTTTGACCGGCGGTCATATTCTTTTGGAAGGTGTGCCGGGTTTAGCAAAAACGCTGACCATTTCGACTTTGGCGCAAACCATTTCATTGGATTTTCACCGCATTCAATTTACGCCGGATTTATTGCCGACGGATTTGATCGGAACTATGATTTTTAATCAAAAAACCGGCGACTTCGCCCCGCGCAAAGGCCCGGTCTTTGCCAACATCGTTTTGGCTGACGAAATCAACCGCGCGCCAGCGAAGGTTCAATCGGCTCTGCTTGAGGCAATGGCCGAAAAACAAGTCACAATCGGCGAACAGTCTTACCAACTTGATCATCCGTTTCTTGTGATGGCGACGCAAAATCCGCTGGAACAAGAGGGCACCTATCCGTTGCCTGAAGCCCAGATGGACCGTTTTATGTTTAAAATAAATGTGACATACCCGACCAAAGCGGAAGAGCTTGAG
>JANPAD010000077.1:0-2284 GCA_031429735.1 Bdellovibrio sp.
GAACGGGCTTTGTACCCGTACGCTACGTTTTTTCAGACCGTGCCTATTGTTTCGATTGCTCCGCTGTTGGTCATTTGGTTTGGCTTCGGTTTTAGAACCGTTGTGATATCGGCTTTTATAGTTTCGATATTTCCGGTGATTGCCAATACGCTAGCCGGCCTTAAATTTACCGATCCGGCGCTTTTAGATTTATTTAAACTGTATGGTGCCGGCAGCCTTAAAACTTTGTTTAAGCTGCGTCTACCATTTGCCGTGCCGCAGATTTTAGTGGGCCTTAAAATTTCGGCCGGGCTTTCGATGATTGGTGCGGTCATCGGTGAATTTATTGCCGGCGGCGGTTTAGGCGGAGTGATTGATACGGCCCGCACACAGCAACGTCTTGATAAAGTTTTTGCGGCGGTGTTGTTGGCTTCATTTTCAGGAATTTTACTGGTTTATTTAATTAATTTATTAACAAAGCTGTTTTTACACAGATGGAGAGAACTCAAATGACAAAAATGATTTATATCATCGCCATGATCTTAGGGCTTTCGCAAATTTCAGCTGCGCGTGAAATGAAGAAAGAATTAATACCCACTAAACTTCACTTGAACTGGAAGGCCGAACCCGAATTTGGCGGCTTCTACACAGCTTTGATCAATAAATACTACGAAAAGAACGGCCTGCAAGCCGAAGTTATTCAAGGGGGCGCGGGCACGCCTACGGTGCAGATGGTGGCCACCGGCCAAGCTGATTTCGGCATTGTCAGCGGCGACGAAATTTTAATCAGCCGTTCGAACGGCGCTAAAGTCGTGGGTCTTTTTGCGGTTTTTCAAAAAGCTCCGTATGCTTTCATGCTTCATGCTGATTCAAAAATTAGCAGCATCAAAGAACTTTACAGTTCCGGGTCGACTGTTTCAGTTGTCAAAGGGCTACCGTTTTTGACGTACCTTGATAAAAAATTTGCAGCAGGTCGTAATATTCAGCAAGTACCTTACGCCGGCGGCATTTCAAATTTCATCAACGACAAAAAATTTGTTCAGCAATGTTTTATTTCATCAGAACCTCTGTTAGCCGAAAAACAGGGCTTAAAGGTTAAAACACTTTTAGTCGCCGATGAAGGCTTTAACCCGTACACTGTGGTTTTAGCGACCAACGAAGACACGCTGAAGAAAAGACCTGAGCTGGTGAAAGCCATGGTTAAAGCTGTACGCGAGGGCTGGACTGAGTATTTGAAAAACGCCGGCCCTACGCACGAAGCTATCACGAAATTAAACCCTTCAATGACGATGGACGCAATGACCGGTATTCATATAATTGAAACTCCATTCATTGAAAGTGCCGAAACAAAAAAATACGGCCTTGGCGTGATGACTTTAAAACGATGGGAAGAATTAAGTTCTCAAATGAAAGATTTAGGGCTGACGAAAACCGCAATACCAGCGAAAGAAGCTTTTCAGTCTGCTAAGTAGTTCACACCGGCAAGCTGTAACGGCAAATGCGGTAAATGACCTGCGAAAATTGCGAAACCATATGTCCGGTATTGTAATGAATACGGTATTTTTCACACACGGCTCGAACCTTCACTGACATTTCAGCGTAACGGCGGGCCGGAATATCCGGAAACAAATGATGTTCGATCTGGTGACTGAGATTACCCGTCATAATGTGCAGAATCTTGCCACCTTTTAAATTAGACGATCCTAAAATTTGGCGCACGTACCAATGGCCGCGGCTTTCATTTTGCAAAACACTGCGGTGAAAGATTTGAGCTTTCTTGGTGAAGTGTCCGCAAAAAATAACTGTGAAGGTCCAAAGGTTACGCACGGCGTTTGCCACAAAGTTACCGGACAGCACTGATAAAAAACCCGGGCCGCTAAGGGCCGGAAACAACACATAATCTTTGAAAACTTGAAATCTTATTTTTTTAAGCGCTTCGAAAAGTTCAGGTTTAAATTTAGCCCAACTGATTTTGCCATTAAAAACTTTTCCTAATCTTAATTCTTGAATAGCAATGCCCCATTGAAATAAAAAAGCAAAAACCACTGAATAGATGGGTTGAAACAAATTGCCCCAAGACCATCTTTGCCCCGGAAACATTCGAATAATACCGTAACCGATGTCGTCATCAATGCCTTTGATATTCGTGTAGGTGTGATGTTGAAAATTATGGGTCTTTCTCCAGTTGGCGGCGGTGCCTGCGATATCCCATTCGTAGGTTTTGCCATTAAACGACGGATCTTTCATCCAGTCGTACTGACCGTGAATAACATTATGGCCTAGTTCCATATTTTCAAGAATTTTT
>JANPAD010000078.1:0-4497 GCA_031429735.1 Bdellovibrio sp.
GTCTTATAAAATGGATTTCGATTCTGAAATGCATGCCGGCGATAAAGCCTTTGAAGCTTTTGGTCAGCGCGTTGTGGTCGATCAGCAAAGCATACTTTACGTCATCGGTATGGAGCTTGATTACTCAGGCGGCCTTAATGGTAAAGGTTTCGTTTTCAACAACCCGAACGCAACTAAAAATTGCGGCTGCGGTTCAAGCTTCAACGTTTAAATTTAAGTTTATTTTTTCAGCCTAAATAAAAAAAGCACCAGATGGTGCTATTTTTTCGTCTACATTTTAATTTTAAATCTTATGAAGCGCGTGGCGGAACCGGAATCACAACAGGAATGCTAGACCCTGGAGCTGGAGCCGGTGCTGGAGCCGGTGCTGGAGCTGGAGCCGGTGCTGGAGCTGGAGCTGGTGACGGTGCTGGTGCCGGTGCCGGTGCTGGTGCCGGTGCTGGTGCCGGTGCGGGTGCCGGTGGTTGAACCGGCTCTGGGCAAATCACTTGTTCTTGCATGATTGAAACCGTTGCGTCTTTATCATCCATTTTTGCGTTGTCGATTTTTGTAACGACGAGTTTAAACTTTTTAGGTTTTTGATCTTTTTGTGAACGAGCAACACACTGCTCGTCTAAGATCACCTTCAGTGGAATCTCAACTGCTTGCTGGCCAGCCGGGATAACCAGTGGAGTCGAGTCAAGACCGACATAGTTCGAATCCCGTTGAGCTGAATCATCACGAGTTTCAATTTGGATCAGAACCGGTAATGTTGAAACTTCATTCAACAAGATGCGTGCTTTAACATCCGCAGATCCACGATCATTCGAAAGTTTGCGCGATTCGTAACGTGCCTTAGGTAATTTAACAGTACAGTTTGTTTCATCGCCCGCTAATTTAATTTTAGCGTCTTTATCTTTCATCGATGCGCCAGCAATACGAGTTACTTCTAACATAAATTTGCGGTTATCACCGGCATCAGAAGCCATACCCGGTTGTTCGCCGCATTTGTTACGAACCAACACCGTCAACGGAATATCAACATATGATTTTCCCGCTTCGATCGTGATTGTTTTTTGAACTTTAATGTAATCAACGCCATCTCTCGCATTCAGGTCACGAGTTTGGATATCCATGACAACATCTTGTTCAGAAACGCGGTCTAACAAGATTCGAGCTGTCACTTGCGTCACACCAAGTGGAGCACTTAAATCGTCTTTTTCAAAACGAGCTTTAACCGCTTTTGGTGCAGGTGCAGGTGCTGGAGCTGGTGCTGGTGCCGGTGCTGGCATTGGAACCGGAACTGGTTCTGGCGCTGGCGCAGGAGCTGGTGCTGGCATTGGAAGCGGCGCTGGTGCTGGCGCAGGGGCCGGAGCAGGAGGAGCGCAGCAACGAGCTGTATCATCGAATACATTCACTTGCGCCGTGCGGTCATTCATTTCGGCGTTTTGAATATCTGTTACAACAACATTGAAGTCGTTGATATCAACAATGTTACTTGAACTTGTTGTTGCCGGCGGATTAGCACAGATATCTGCTCGTACGATATCGAGAGGAATATCAACTGACATTGAGTTCGCCGGGATAACGACAACATTACTGACCGGTCTGAAAGATGGGCGGCCATTCACGTTACGAGCTTCGAGAGCGATCGTAACAGGTAAAGAAGAAGTACGATCAAGCACGATGCGCGCAAAGCTTCTGTTAGTTGAAGGATTGATTGAAATCACCGGAGTTTCGAAGTGCGCGTGAATCACTTCGGGAACAGGTGGGTTCGGAGGTTGCGGCGGACAAACCGGTGGTTGGTCAGGACGCGCCGAACAAGGCACAATCACTTTTGCAGTCGCTTCGTAAACTCGCGCACCTTGTAAACGAGAAGCATCAATCTGCGCGTTGAAGACACCATTACAGCTCGGCAATGATTGTCTTTCGCGTCCACGTAACATCGGCAAAGGCATTTTAGTGGTCCCGATCGGAAACACAACGGTGTATTCATTTTCACGAACGCCGTTGAAACCATTGTAGTCGCGGCCCAATTTAGCACTGTCATCTAAGAGAATTACAACAGCCGTCACGGGCTCAGTTGCCGCTTGGCTTAATTGAAGTTCAAGTACTGGGATTGTTCTGAGTAATGAATCCATGTAAACCAACGTACGCGTAAAGCTAATGATGGGCTGCGCACGAATAGGTGTAGATGGTGGGGCAGGCGTCGGAGTTGGCGTAGGGGTCGGCCCAGGATCCGGATTACCCTGTCGCTGAGCCGGTGGAGGAGTCATCTTATTATCTAAAATTTGCGGTCTTATTGGTCCGTCGTAACTTGTTTTCGCACAAGCGCTCAGTAAAACGATTACTGACAAACCTCGAACGATTGAACGAATAGAATTTTTCACCAACATAACTTCATCCTTTTTTTAATACCGCGGAAGTATATGCGAAATCCGCCTAAACTCCTATGTGCAAGAATTAGACGTATAAAAAGGTGAATTTTATTCGATCTGAGTGTCTAAGTTATTTACAGGGGGCCTTTTTCGGGCTTTTTCTGGCTGAGGATCATGGTGTCCTGAACAGCCGTTAATTCTTTCGGATCTTTCTGCTTAAATCCACGCACTTTCTTCTGCGTATCGACCTTAGTGACCTGCTCTGTCAGGTCCACAGTGACCGAGCCGAAGCATCTCACTTGGCAGGCCAGGCGGCGTCCGTCGATGTAGTAGCTTGAGCCAATCATGCTGAGTTCGGCTTTATTCGGCTCGGGAACTGAGTCCCCGCCTTCAACAATACGCACACGGCACTCTGAACAAGAGGCCACACCACCACAAAGCGATTTAATTTTAACGCCGTTTTCTTGCGCTAAACGAAGCAATGATTTGCTGGGATCCACGTCGACTTCTACATTCATTGGCATAAACTTAATTTTCATTTTTATAACACCACAATTTTGACAAATTTTTTCTTGCCGGCTTTAACAATCAGCTCTTGTCCGGCTTTTAAATCGAGCTTGAGTTTAGTATCTGAGATCTTTTGTTGATCAATTTGCACGCCCCCACCTTGAATAAGGCGGGTCGCTTCGCCGTTTGAAGGCGTCATTCCGGCTAAGGTCATCAACTGCACCAGGCCGATGCTTTGAGCCGTTGTTTTAAATTCTTCAATTTGATCGGGCATGCCCTTATCAACGAATATTCGATTAAATTCGTCTTCGGCGGCCTGAGCTGCAGCTTGCGAGTGAAAACGCGCCACGAGGGTTTTAGCCAAGCTGACTTTAACTTCACGCGGATGCTTGCGTTTTTCGGCTACGTCAGTTTTAAGCTGATTCAGTTCTGTAGGAGAAATACTCGTGAGCAATTCGTAATAGCGGTACATCAAATCATCAGAAACACGCATTGTTTTACCGAACATGTCTTTCGGTGTTTCATTCACCCCGATGTAATTATCTAAAGACTTCGACATTTTATTAACGCCGTCGAGTCCTTCAAGAATCGGCATGGTCAAAATAGACTGCGCCTCTTGCCCGTAGGCTCCTTGCAGATCACGTCCCACCAAAAGATTAAACTTTTGGTCGGTGCCGCCCAATTCAAGATCGGTTTGCATGGCGACCGAGTCGTAACCCTGACAAAGGGGATACATAAATTCGTGAATTGAAATCGGTACGCCGGCTTTGTAACGTTTCGTGAAATCGTCACGTTCAAGCATGCGGGCCACCGTGTACTGCGCCGACAATTTAATAAAATCGATCGAGGTCAGTTTCAACAGCCACTGCGAGTTGTACATGATTTCAGTTTTTTCAGGATCTAATATTTTAAAAATTTGCGATGCGTAGGTCTTAGCGTTTTGTTCAATTTCTTCGCGGGTCAAAATAGGACGCGTGGTATTTTTACCTGACGGGTCGCCGATCAACGCGGTGAAGTCCCCGATTAAAAACTGAATATGATGTCCGAGATCCTGCAGAGTTTTAAGCTTGTTGATGACCACCGTGTGACCGATATGAATATCAGGACGGCTGGGGTCAGCCCCCAGCTTGATACGCAACGGTTTTTTGGTCGTAAAACTTTTTTTCAGCTTTTTCAAAAAATCAGCATCGCTGATAAAATCAACGGCGCCGAATTTAATCAACTCAAGCTGCTCTTCAGGACTCTTGAAAATCATTACCGAGCTACCTCGACGGCGCGTGTTTCACGCACGATGGTAACTTTAACCTGTCCGATATGTGGCAATTCGCGTTCGATCTTTTTAACAACGTCACGGGCCAACATAATTGTTTGGTCATCCGTTACTCGTGCACTTTCAACCAAGATTCGCACTTCGCGACCCGCTTGAACCGCAACGGACTTCATAACGCCATCAAATGAGTTTGCGATGCTTTCAAGGTCTTTCAAGCGATTGATAAAGTTATCCATCTGCTGACGACGCGCACCCGGTCGTGAATTCGACAAGATATTCGCTGCATGAACAACCCAAGCCAATGCGCTGGCAGGTTTTTCATTTTCGTTATGTGCACGGATCGCGTGGCAAACTTCTTCAGAC
>JANPAD010000079.1:0-5319 GCA_031429735.1 Bdellovibrio sp.
CTTAAACTTAGGGAGCCTTAGGCGAATAATTTAAATTCGAACTAAGCTGAGTTGCTTTTGCGCCGGCTTTGGCTGAAATCACAAGAACTACAACGATATAAGCCGCTATCAAAAACCGCATCATAGACATATGTCAAAGCAAGCGTTGTGCCAAATTTTAAGCCTCTCAAAGCGCACAGAGCGAATCTGAAACTAATCGATTAAATTCGTGGTTCCATGTTGGAACTGGAACTGGTTCCAACCGTGGACTTTGGTCATGAGTTGGAACCCCTTTGCTTCTAGTGCTGTAAAAGCCAAAAATTCTTCATTATACTAATAAAGTTAAAGGTTTACGCACCATGAAAGAAACGGCTGATCAGTGGGTTGTTCGCCTCGCAAGCGATCAAGTCAAGGGTCCTTACACGACAGAAGCATTACGCAATATGATCATCACCGGGGCTTTCACCGGAAATGAAGAGGTTTGCCCGTATCCGCAAGGCGACTGGCAGATCATGACGAAGCAGCCTGAATTTTACGACGCACTTCTTGAATCACTTGAGAATCCATCTGAATACGACAATAAAAAAGCACAAAAAATGGAAGCCGAAACAGTGGTTCGAGTTTCGCCAACTCCGCCGACTAAAAAAGAAAGTAGCGATCACAGATCTGGCACCGAGAAGGCTCCGACCGCTGCGATGCCGAAGTTTGATTTAAAAGAATTCGTCGATCAACAAATTAAAGCAGATGAAGATTTAAAAGCGCGCCGAGAAGTCGTCACCAAACCGGCGGTAGTGCCGCAAATAAATAGCGGAGCAATTGAAAAAGCTATTGAACAAGCGCAAGGGCGCGCGCTTGTTACTCGCCAAAACAAAACTCCGGTTTCTGCCAGAACTCCTGAGCTTAACCCACAACTACCACCGGCCGATCTTCAGCTGACAGATCTTAAACAGCTCGAAAAAAGAGAAGTAAAAAAAATGACACCGCTAATTTTGTTGGCAGGTGTATTAATAGTAGCGGCCGTCTATTTAATTTTTTTCGACGAGAGCACGGAAAAAACGAATACAGGATGGACGTTGCTTCCTTTGAAAAAAGCTGAAGGAAATACAGTAACTGCCGACCAAGCAAAAGAATATAAACGCCGCGCAGTGGCGGCACTTCAAACGACAAATTTCGAACAGCTCTTGCTTGCGCAACAAGATTTAATTAAGTCAATTCAAGGAACAGACCGTGATCTTGAGGCGTTCGGACTTTTATGTATGACCTATGAACAACTGTGGCCTTTTACTAAACAGACCGAGCAAGATCTGAAGAGTATTTTAATAGCGACCCAAATGGTCAGAACCCTGAACCCAATTTCTAAGTTTTCGGATTCGTGCCAAATATCTTATCTGTTAGCCAAAGGTCAAACCCGTGAGGCCAAAAGTTTGGTCGAGAAAACACTCGATACGGCGACCGATGAGAATTTCACTTTGTCCCCGATTCTGTATTTGATTAAGGCCGAGATGCTTGAATATGAAACGAATTTCGTAAATGCTGAAGCCTACTATAACCAAGCCTCAAAACTTTGGCCGCAGTGGATTACAGCACAGTTCGGCCTTGCGCGGATGCAGTACAAACAGAGTAAATTTTCAGAGGCACGGGATTCATATGAAAAGATTATGAAGGACCTGCCAAATTCGAAGATCGCATCTTACGGCTTAGCGCTGATAGAAACAAAAACGACCAAAAACGATGAAAAAGCAGTTTCGTATTTTGCAAACGGTTACAAAATTAAACAAAGAGTTTTGCGCGATTTTAACGCTGAAGCTTTGCTGGCCTATGCTAAAATTTTAAATGAAAAAAATGACACCAAAATGGCGCTCGAAGTTGCAATGGCGGGTTACCGCATCAGTCCAGGCAACCACGACTTGAAAAGCCTTGTTGTTTCACTCGGTGGAGATGAAAAAGTTGACGGCGCCAATTCTGAAATCGTTTTGATCGGCGATCAATTTGCCAGAGCCGGAGACAATCTCACCGCTCAAGCCCAGTACAAGGCTGCCTTTGAAATGGACCCCAAAAACGGTATGGCGGCACTGAAGGCTGCAAAAAGTCTTTGGCAAATTAATCAAACACGCGATGCCGTCAGTTGGCTCGAAAAAGCGATCAAAGCGGACCCCAAATTATTGCAAGCTTACGTCGTAAAGGCAGACTATGAATCACAAAGATACAATTTCACATCGGCTTCGCGAACCTTGGCTTTAGCAACGAGTCGCTTTCCACAAAATCACGAAGTGGCAAAAGCGATGGCCCAGTTGGAGTTCAGAAAAAACAGTATGTACACGACAATTCAGTATGGCGAGAGAGCGTTACGAATTTACGACGCGGACGCTGAGCTTTTGACTTTGTTGGCCCAAGCTCATGTTTTTGTTTTTCTTAATGCACCGAGTGTAAAAAAAGAGGATCAAGATAGAAAAAATCAATCCATCAAAAGTGCAAAAAATTATGCCGGACGTGCTATTGATCTTGAACCCGCGTGGCCGGAGTCTCAAATTACGTTTGCGAAAGTATTAGCTGCAAGTGACGGCCCGACGCGCGGTGAAACCTATCTCAAGGATCTCATCAAAGCTTACCCCTACACGATTGAGTACCGCCTTGCTTTAGCTGAGTTCTATCGACAATATGAAAAATTTAATGATAGTGCTAAAGTTTACGAAGAGATTGTCGGAATTGATTCAAAAAATAAAAAAGCAGCATTCGGTTTAGCAGAAACATATCGTATTTTAAATAAACCCGACCTGGCTCAGAAATACTACAACGTCACTTCGTCATTAGATCCGAGTGACGTCGAAGCGATGTTTGCAAACGCTAAACTCTTGATCGAAACAGCTTCGGGAAAAGAAGCTCGCGCCAAAAACGAACAAGCTTTGGCCAAGCTTGAACTTGTTAAAAAAATTAATCCGGAATTTCCGAAAGTGTCGTTCTTTATGGCCCGCTGTTATCTGGAGCTCGGAAATTCTCAAAAAGCGATCGAGATGGTAGATGAAGAAAAATCACGGAATCCGAGTATTGCGGACTCTTATATTCTGGGGGCAGAAATTTATTATCGAGCGGCTCAGTTTAAACAGTGTGCGGCTGAATATTCGGCAGCCCTTAAGCTTCGACCATCATCAGCAGAACTTTATGTTAAGGCCTCTATTTGCTATCGAAACAGCGACGCGTCCGACATAGCTGAAGATATGCTTGAAATGGCCACTGAGCGAGAATCCGGTTACCCTGAAATTTATCGTGAAAAGGGCTATATCGCTCAACGCAAAGGTCAGCGCAGCGAAGCTGTACTTTTGTTCAAAAAGTATTTAACATTGTCTCCGAACGCAGTAGACCGGGAAGCGGTAGGCAAAGAAGTAAAAAACCTGGGCGGGGTATTAGAGTAATGGGAATTGCAGATAATTTACGAAATGTAACCAGCCAGATGCAGCAAGGTGCCAAAAGCGCAGGGCTTTCGATGACCCAAAGAAGCCTTCGTCTTTTGACAGGTTTGTTTGTCGGTGCAGTTTTTGCCCTGATCATTCAGGAGTTCACCCAAAGCGGAACTTTGATTTTAGTTTTTTTAACGTTACTTTTTATGTTCATTTTCTATCGTCTTTTAAGACCGCTGTCCATTTGGCAGATCCTTGTGGTCGATGTGATTTGTGTGCTTATCGCCAACACACTTCGCATGTACATTCTAATGGCGCCTTAATAATTTTAAAAATTCTATAAATAATCAAGTTCGGAGAATTTGTGATCGACTTAAAACTTCTTGAAAAAAAGCCTGAAAATGGGACCAGCTACTATGATGAATACAAGCAGGGCTTGCTTAACCGGGGCGCTAGTCTTGAAACTTTAGAAAAAATAATGACATTGGCCACACGACGTCGAGAAACGATGTCGCAGGCAGAAGCCGAAAAAGCCCGTCAAAACAAACTGTCGGCCGAAGTCGGGCAGCTTAAGCGCGAAGGTAAAGACGCCAGCAGCGTTTTAACACACGTTGAACAACTGAAACATCAGGTGAAAGAACTTGAAGCAATTGCTGCCGATGTTGATAACGAAGTGCAAAGCCTGCTTTTGGTCATTCCGAACAAACCACATGCGAGCGTTCCTGTGGGTTCTTCTGAAAAAGAAAATAAAGTCGTAAGCGCCGTCGGCGAACCGCCGAAGTTTTCTTTTAAAGCCAAAGAGCACTTTGATATCGGTGAAAAATTGGGAATTGTTGATTTCGATCGAGCCGGAAAAACTACCGGTGCCCGATTTTCATTTTTAAAAGGTGCGGCGGCCCAAATGGAGCGCTCACTGATTCAACTGATGATGGATGTTCACTCACGTGATCATGGTTATACTGAAATGATTCCTCCGTTTATTGTGAATTCTAAAAGTTTAATAGGTACGGGACAGTTTCCGAAATTTAAAGAAGATGTTTTTGGCCTGAGTGGCACTGATTACTATCTGATTCCGACAGCCGAAGTGCCGGTCACGAATTATTATTACGATGAAACACTTGCCGAAAGCGATCTGCCGAAGTCTTTCTGTGCCTATTCGCCTTGTTTCCGTTCTGAGGCGGGCAGTTACGGCAAGGACACAAAGGGACTAATTCGTCAGCATCAGTTCAATAAAGTTGAATTGATGACATTCTGTCATCCAACAAAATCATCGGAAGTTCATGAGCAACTAACCTCACATGCAGAAAGAATTCTGACAATGCTGGAATTGCCGTACAGAAAAATGCTTTTATGCACGGCTGATATGGGTTTCGGTGCTGCTAAAACTTACGACCTTGAAGTGTGGTTACCGGGCCAGAACGCCTACCGCGAAATCAGCTCATGTTCTAACTTTGAAGACTTTCAAGCCCGTCGCGCGAACATTCGCTTTAAGCCGGCCGACGGCGGCAAGCCGCAGTTTGTGCATACATTGAACGGTTCAGGTTTGGCTGTTGGGCGCACACTTGTGGCCTTGCTTGAAAACGGACAGCGTGAAGACGGTTCAGTGGCTATTCCGAAAGCTTTACAAAGCTACATGGGTGGAAAAACCGAAATCAGATAAGTCGTTCAAAAAACTGCACGCTTTAGCCGCAGGAGCGCACTGCGGCGAGCAGAAACTCATTGAATCAATGCCTCAAATCCAATAAAACAGTCGACGGAAAGCTGGTAGAGCGGTTGAATACACCAGTCTTGAAAACTGGCAGCCCTTCGCGGGGCTCGAGGGTTCGAATCCCTCGCTTTCCGCCATTTAGGCTTAGTGTCGCTCCTAAGTCTTCGATTTTTCTCAGTAAAAGAATTTTTCTAAAAAAAACAAAAGTTTAGATGTGGCAAATACGTGGCATTATCC
>JANPAD010000080.1:0-1617 GCA_031429735.1 Bdellovibrio sp.
AGATTCTTAAATGTTAGAAATAAAATTGATTTACGAAAACAAAATATTTTTAAAGCAAGTACAATTACTTTAAGCTACGATAATTATATATGGTTATTTGATGAATTTGAAAATAAACTTAAAAAAGTAAGCGATGATGGAAGTGTATTAATAGAGTCGAACGATTTTAGAATGGTATTAGATTCATTGTTTGTGCCTGAAGCTATTATTGATAATGATGGTATGTTGTATTTGTATAACCCATCAAAAGGGTTAATCATCTCAGATTATTATGGAGCAATAAAAAAACTAACCCCCATTATCCATTTGAAACATTTTCAATTAAGTGGTAATAATTTTATTGGATTTTTAAATAATGAATTATTCATTTACAACTTGAATTTATTACAGTCTAAAAGCAAAAAAATTATAGGTATAAACACTACTGCCAGCAAAGTATTATTTAAAGAAAAATTCTTTTATCAACTTTTGCAAAATGAAATTGAAGTTAAAATTGTAGAATAAATTCTGTTTGTCACTTGTTTATCAAGTATTAATCTATTACTTGCATAATTTTACAGTTCAAAATTCGTTTAGAAGGTACCACTAATTATATTTGTCTTTTATAAAAATTGCATGTGAAAAAACAATCAGTTATTTTATTAATTATTGCCATTGTATTAATCGATCAAGCTTTAAAGTTTTATGTAAAGCTGAATATGTTTGCTGGCGAAGAACTCAACATATTAGGACAATGGTTCAGAATACATTTTGTAGAAAATGAAGGTATGGCTTGGGGTTGGAAATTTGGTGGCGATATTGGTAAAACAACCTTAACCATTTTTAGATTGATAGCTGTGATTTGGGGCACTTATTTAATTGGTGATTTTATCAGAAAAAAATATCATAAAGGTTTTATTATTTGTGCTGCTTTAATCTATGCTGGGGCTTTAGGAAATTTAATTGATAGTATGTTTTATGGATTACTTTTCGATAGCACATACAATCCAAGAAATTTTCAAAATGCAGGCGTTGTAGCAAATCTTTTAACTGGTCAGGGTTATGGAACTTTTTTACAAGGTAAGGTTGTAGATATGCTTTACTTTCCTTTAATACAATCTACATATCCTAGTTGGTTTCCTTTCTGGAGTGGAGAAAGATTCGAATTTTTTAGTCCTGTTTTTAACATTGCAGATGCCTCAATTACTTGTGGTGTTTTAGTTATTTTTATTTTTCAAGGAAAGTTTTTTAAGAAATCAAAACCTGAAGAAAAACATGTTGAAGAAAATTCTTCTGAAGATATTGTTTCAACAGAATAATTAAAATAAGTGTTGGTATACTTCATGCACTTGTGCAAAAGCAATTACTTCAATTTTAGTATTTTTATTAGTTAAATTTTTCTTGTTGTATTTGCTTACAATAATTTTTTCTAGGCCTAATTTTTCTGCTTCAGCTATGCGTTGTTCAATTCTATTTACGGCTCTAATTTCTCCATTCAAACCAACTTCTCCAGCAAAACAAATTGTTGAAGGCAAAGGCACATCTTCATAAGATGAAAGTAATGCACAAATCACTGCAAGATCTATTGATGGATCTTCAATTTTAATTCCTCCAGCAATATTGATGAACACATCTTTC
>JANPAD010000081.1:0-2701 GCA_031429735.1 Bdellovibrio sp.
AAAATTAAAAAAGCCAAGAATAGAAAAATCAAGGGCAGTATCAGCCTCCAAGGCGGTCTGCAGGAGCTGATCGAAGCCTTGCTTAAAAAACTTCAGGTCGCTGACGTTCCGATTCATTCGGAGACTGTCAGTTCATTTGAAAAAATTAAAAAATCTTTTGCAGCAGCCGTTGTTGCAACTGATTCGCCTGCGGCAGGCTTGTTGCTTGCAACAGAAAACTCTCTTATCGGTAACGAGATAAAAAATCTTCCGCGCGTAGATCTTTCATCCGTTAATATCGCCTTTGCAGAACAGAAAAATATGCAGGGATTCGGTTGTTTGTTTCCGGCGAGACAACATTTTTATTCAATGGGTGTTTTGTTCAATTCAGATATTTTTGAATACAGAAGTAATTTCTCGAAAGTCACCGCCGAGCAAAAAACATCGGAAGTCGAAAATGAAACCTGGATAACAGGCGATGTGTCTTCAAATGACGAAAGCCTCATTGAAAAAATATTGATTGATCGTGAGCGTCTTACAGGTTTGAGGCAACAACCTCTGTGGGTAAGGGTCAATCGTTGGCCGCAGGGGCTTCCACTCTATGGTCTAGAGCTTGAGCAGTGGCTTAATAAAAGAAAACAGCTGGAGACGTTTGAAAACGGCTGTCGCCTGACTGAAATTTCATTTCCGACATATTTAACCGGTAACTACCTTGGGGTGATTGGCCTTGCGCGTATTTTGGATTATAACATTCGCCTCGCAGAGCGGATCAAAAAGGAAATCTATGCAATATCTAATTCTTAATCAATTGGGCACTCCTGCAGCTCCTACACCGGAAGCCGTCGGTATTTATCTGAGTGAGTTTTTAATGGATCCGCGAATTATTCCGCTGCCGCGACCATTCCGCGATATTTTAGTGAAAATCGCAATCGTGCCTCGTCGTCGTTATACATCGGCCCAGACGTACAAAAAAGTTTGGACCGAGCAAGGTTCTCCATTGGTTGTACATAACGAAGATCTTCGCCGAAAACTGCAAAGTCGGTTGGGCGGGGTGCAAGTCGTGACAGCAATGCGCTACGGTGAGCCGTCAATTCGTTCGGTTCTTGAAAAAATATCGACAACAGATAAAAGAGCCGAAGTTTATTTTTTGCCGCTTTATCCTCAGTATGCAACGGCCACGGTCGCCAGCGCCACTGACGAAATAGAAAAATTTAAAAATCAGTCGCAGTTTAAAATGCCGATCACGGTGCTTGAGCCTTTCTACAACCAGCCGTGGTATATCGAGGCTTTAGCACACGTGACGAAGCCTTATCTAACTGAGGGGAGCCATTTACTTCTGTCCTATCATGGTATCCCGGTATCACAAGAAACGAATGCTCCGTACTCTTACCAAAAGCATTGCCAGGCCACGACGCACCAACTGGCTGAAAGAATGAACTGGCCCACATCTGATTACACAATGTCATTTCAAAGCCGAGTCGGTCTCAACAAGTGGCTGACACCTTCGACGGAAGAAACAGCCGGCAATCTGGCGAAACGGGGAGTGAAGCACTTGAAAGTGGCTTGCCCTTCGTTTGTGGCGGACTGCCTCGAAACAATTGAAGAAATCGGTATGGAGCTTCGCCACACATTTTTAAGTGAGGGCGGAGAGTCGTTTGAGTTGATTCCGTGTTTAAATGACGAAGATCTTTTTGTGGCGGGACTGATTCAATATTTTCAAGCTACTCAAGCGAAAGCCCAACAGTAAAAACACTTTGTTGGCTGTAATCAATGCAATCTGATTGAGTTTCAAAAGCGGAGTTTTGCAAGTGCCACCGGCTTGCAAAAAGGTAGGCGTAGCGGGCATTAAAATTGAGGTGTGCACTGATATGTCGTTTGAGCGCAAAGCCGACCGAATTAAAGTTTTGTTCGACGTATTTAATACCGGGGCCGAATTTAGCTTTATCAGTTACGCTGAATCTGGCGGTTTCACGCGTAATTAGCAGTGAAATGTCAGTGCGTTCGATTCCAAAATAGGTCATACCGATTGTCGGGAAACCAAAGTTTAGCAGCCATTTCATGTCTTCTGTTTGATATCGGTAACCCAGAGCCGGGTAAAGACGTTGCGCATTCGACTTGTCGGTGACAATGAAACCGTAGCTCCAGCTTCGGCGTGAATCAACTTGATTTGATACAGTCGCGATCAAGCTGGTGAAAGTCGCCTCGGGTGTTGGCGTCGGAATGTTTTCAGTCGAAGAAAAGCTTTCGTTATGAAATATTAAAAAACTCGTTTTTTCGTCAAGTGGAGCTTTGAAGCCCGTACTCCAGCGGAAGCTCGAATAGGGACTAAAACCGTCTTGCCATTGTTGATAGTCAAAACTATTGAGCCAGTAAAATGACGGCAAACCGATCGGTGGGAACCCTAACGAGATCTGTCTTGAGCGAGTGGCGTTTGTGCCCCAAGTTCCCTCGTTATAAGAGAACTTATCACGTGCTAAAGCCCCACAGCTTGCCACGATAAAGAAACAAAAAACCAAATATTGACGTAAATTGTGAGTCATTTTCTTAAGTATAAAACCCCCGGCTTCCGGATGTCCAACGATCTGTTGCTTTGAGATTGGCCGTAATCCAAATGAGAGTGCCAAATTTGAACCACTGCTGAGCAACCCGACACTATTTGCTAGAGGTAAGTTTTACGGTTGATCATGTCATATTAATTGCAATCAACGTTCGTACGGTAATG
>JANPAD010000082.1:0-12730 GCA_031429735.1 Bdellovibrio sp.
GTCGGAGTTGTCGTGGTGGTTGTACCGCTGGTCGAGCTGATCGATCCTGAGTACGTCAGTTGACCGTAAAGAACTTGAGTGTTGAGATTCAGCTCACCGCTCTGAAAGACGCTCAAGTACTGAGCCGTCGCACCGAACATCAGTCCTTGATGAGTTACAAAATCAATTTCTTCATACTTGTAGGTGCGTAAATCAAAGCCCAGCACGAAAGAATCTCGTGTCGATTTTTTTTTCGGTGCCGGCGCTTTTTCTTCAAGACTAACCGGGGCCACCAGTTCGGCTGTGTTTTGCGGTTGCACCACTTGAATATTATTTTGTGCTTTAGCCGGAATCACTTTTGCGGGTAACGGTTTTTTCGTTTTCGTTACAACCGACTTCGGTGCTGATGTCGAATTGACCGGTGTCGGATTCGGTCTGACTGATCCCCGCGGCGGCAAAACGATTTGGCCGCCGGTATCATCCGCAGTTTCTTCCACCGTTGTTGAGTTGTCCGGCGTAATAAGAATCTGCGCCTGAAGGCTCAAGCTGAAGACTAGACCAAGAGTGAGGAGCGACACATTCTGCAACAACATCTGACTCTATGTTAAGTGCACCCGCTTTCTTAAGTCTAGATTTCTTTAGTTTCGTTCAAGACTCCTGACCTTCATCCCGAATGATTAAAAGTGAAGCTTTTAACCAACCACTTAAACCACCTCGCAATTATGCTTTTCTGCATCGTCTCGACCAAGGCTCACGCGAAAGTTCTTTTTTGGCCTGATCTCTGCTCTGCACCTACACTTATTGTTGAAAACAAAACAGCGCTCGAGAAAGCCGTGTGGCTACAAAAATTCAGTGCAGACGAGCTGAACGAGACCGAGTATATTCTCACTCCGAAACAAGTTCTGAAAATCGATTTAACAAAGCAAACCGAGACCGAACGTTCGGCACTGATGTACTTCAATGATTCGAATGCGCTGAACGTACAGTACAATTGCGAAAACATCGACTACCCGGCTACCGATCTTGACGGTGCCGAAGTGACCTACAAAAATAATCCTGCTCGCCACCACAAACTATGGATGCAAAATACGTTCACCGGTCCGAACATGGTTCAACTTGAATACCGCGATGCCGCCATGAAACTTTTGAAAACTCAACATCTCCGAATTGATTCACAAAAAACTTTAAGTCTGGTCGAAAATGAAATTGCTTGGAGTTTTCTAACTGTCAGTGCAACAAATAGACTGGTGTCGTATTTGCTTGATGAAAACGGATCCAGCGCACCTTACAAAGCCGTGCCTCACGTTTCAAATCCGGCGACTGACGGCGCGTATTTTTTATTAAACTCACGCGCAGGAAATGATGATAGCTTCGTGGTTAAAATTACGGACTTAAAGCTCGCCGAAAAAGCGCGCTATTATGCCGCTCATCCTGAAAGTGAAAAAATTGTTTTCGCAACGGTTCAAAAAGATCATCAGGGCTTTAATCGTAACATGAGTCTTAAAACAAAACCTTTATGGTCATGGTCAGCCTCGGAGGTGACCGGTTTCGGAGACTTCGGAAGTACCGCATGTAACGGTCAGCCCCAAGAGCTCGAAGACCGCGTTGATCAATGGATCGAAGGTATCGGTCGTATCTGTTTCTGGAATTATCGCATCAAAAAAGAACTGACGCCGACTGAAGTTTCAGGACGTCTCGCAAAAAATAGAACTAAGCCCTAACCGTCGTGCTGGCACTCTGCCCGCGCGTTTCTTCGACCTTCAGCTGCACTTCCAATACGCCCATCGAAGCTGTTTTTTTAAAAAGCTCTTCTGCCATCAATGCGGATAGGTTTTCAACACTGGTGTTGGTGATCGGCAACCAGATCGTTTCTTTGACAGGTAACGAGTAAAAACGGTCTCTGAAATTAATCTCGTAGTTTTTCCCGTCGACACTGGTTTTTGACTTCATATCGGGATGCTCTTGCGGAAGCAAAACGTGCTCATCCCAAGTATCACACATATCTTTGATGATTTTTTTCAGAACATGAAAGTCGATGGCATAACCACGGGTTTTATCCTCGTCATTTTGACGGCATACAAGGTCAACTTCGACCTGGTAGTTATGCCCGTGCAGCATTTCGGCCGATTTTTCGTCAAAAATAAGAAAATGGGCTGAAGAGAATTTGAAATTTTGCTTCGCTAAATGTAAGGTGGTCTGGCTCATACAAGGGGTAACTTACCATGAAATACGAACTGAAACAGCATTTTCAAATCGAATCCGCACGTTTTTTACCGCATTTACCGAAAGACCACCCCTGTTCGCGGGTTCATGGGCATAGTTTTAAAATCGTTTTACGTTTGGTCGGCGACCTTGACCCCAAAATAGGCTGGGTCATGGACTATCATGCGATCAGCCAGGTTATGGCTCCCTTACTTCAGCAGCTTGATCATCGGGTTTTAAATGAGGTGGCGGGCCTTGAAAACCCTACTTCGGAACTTTTGGCCAAATGGATTTACGAAAAAGCTGCAGCTCTGATTCCGATTCTGAAATCAGTCAGCATAATGGAAACACCTTCGACCGAGTGCTCATATCCTGCGTAGATTAATTCGAAAATTCGGCGTTCACGCGTGCTTGCAAACCGCGGAAGCGTTCAGGTGCGAAGCTTTGCAATGTGTTTGGCGCGTATAGCATCACAATCGTACTGCCCATTCTGAACATACCCAGCTCGTCGCCTTTTGTAATATTCAGATTATCGTACTTCTTTTCATGAACCGCATTCGACATCAATTGATTGCCGCGTATTTCCGAATCGAACGATAGACAGATTTGACCCACGTTGGTTGCGCCGACAAACATGACTCCAACCAGCCCGCGGTCAGTTTCAATTTCAACCAGCACGCGTTCATTAATCGAGAAAAGTTCGTGAATATTTTCAGTCGACCATGAATTCACGGGCCACAAAGCACCCGGAATATGCACCACACGATTAATTTTTCCGGTCACCGGTGAGTGCACGCGGTGGTAATCTGTCGGACAAAGATAGTATGTTAGAAAATACCCGTTATTATATTTTTCAAGTGCCTCAGAATCCTGTGTGAAGCTTGTTATATTATAGGTTTTACCTTTGGCCTGAATCAACTGACCTTGGGTTATTTGCGCCGCTTGGGTAATAACTGAATCGGCCGGATGCAAGGCCCAGGTCTCCCCGATCGGACGACGCCCCGACTTCAATTTGCGGATAAAAAACTCACCAAGGCTCGGGTAATCAATTCCGTGTTCAGCTTCTTCGAGATTAATTCGGTAGGCCTTTGCAAAATTTGCAATGATGAAGCGGCTCAAAAAGCGCGGAAGCGGGATATGAACGAGTTGACCCACGAAGTAGCTTAAGTGATTTTTCGGTAAGAATCTGGTGATAGACGACATAGCGCTATCTTGCTATATTTTGCGACCCATGTCTAAGATTTTTAAAGACCTCAAACTGCCTATCGAACAGGAATTAAGCGAGCATTTAGCTTGGCTGATGCCCGATCACGGGCCTTACCGTATTTTACGACAATCGGTCGACGCCCGTAAGAAACATTCACCGCACTTCGTTTACACGGTTGAAGTCGCAGACCGTGATGAAGTTCTTTCTCTTGAAAAATTTGAACTCGAAAAAACTTCAAAATCAGCTTCACAAATACAAAAACCAATCGTCATCGGTTCTGGGCCCGCGGGTCTATTCGCGGCTCTTCGCCTTGTTGAACGTGGCATTCCCTGTAAATTGTTTGAACGCGGCAGCCAATCAGCCGATCGTATTAAAGGCATCAACCGTTTTTGGCGCTACGGCGAACTCGATACCAAAAACAACGTCTGTTACGGCGAAGGTGGAGCAGGGCTTTACTCGGATGGCAAGTTGATCACACGTATTAAGTCTGAACACATCCCTTATGTGCTCAATCGTTTGGTGCAATTCGGCGCACCCGCTGAAATTCAGTGGATTTCGAATCCGCATGTGGGTAGTGATAAAATCCGTCGTGTGATTCCTAAAATGCGAGATTTTCTACAAAAAAACGGCTGCGAAATTTTTTACGACGCAAAAGTAGAATCTCTTATTTACGGCAACAAATCAGTGCGTGGCGTGAAACTGCAAAACGGTGACTCGCACGAATCCGATCACGTTATTATGGCCACGGGCCATTCGGCCGAAGATATGCTGAACCATTTGATTGAATCAGATGTTCACGTCGAAGGTAAATCGTTCGCGATGGGTTTACGTATCGAGCATCCGCAGCAGGTCATCAACGAAATTCAATACCGCGAATTTCACGATCATCCGAAATTAGGCTCGGCTAATTACAAGCTGGCCCATCATGACGACAAAACCGGTATCGGTGTTTACAGTTTCTGTATGTGCCCGGGCGGCTACGTTCTTTCAAGCGGCACCGAAAAAGACGCGTTGGTCTGCAACGGCATGAGTAATTTCAACCGCAACTCCCCGTTTGCAAATGCCGCCATCGTGGTCAGCATTCAGCACGACCAGCTTTTTGGCAATGACCGCATGGGCGGCATGAAAATGCGCCGTGAACTAGAAACCAGAGCGTTTCAGTCGGTGCAAGAGACCGGCGGCACTAAAGAAATGCCCGTGCAGAATTTAAATTCATTCTTGAATCGCAATCTGAAAAAATCGGCCGTTACGACTTCATCGCCGTCCGGAATTAAAAATGTGCGTCTTGATGACATCATTCCAAATTTTATGTTTCAGAAAATAAAAGAAGGCATTGAAAAATTCGACCGTAATATGCGAGGGTTCATTCATGACGAAGCAAAGCTTTACGGGGTTGAGTCCCGAACGTCATGCCCACTTAGAGTTACCCGTGATGACGAGACTCTGCAAAGCGTCTCGCATTCGGGCCTTTACCCTTGCGGCGAAGGCGCGGGCTATGCGGGCGGAATCACCTCAGCGGCCTGCGACGGCATTCGCTGCGCAGATAAAATATTCGATAACCTAAACAATTAATCCGTGCTTACGGAGCATCTTGATCAAAACGCCAGCCCCATTTCTCTGACAAGAGCCAATCGATATCCGCTTTGGTCGTACTCAGCAACATCAGGAGCCGCCCGTGATAGCCGACCGGCTGGTTGAGTTCGACGGCCAAACTGGTCTTCACTTCGTACTGTCCAAAATTTTTAAATATGAGGCCAATGCCGGTCGGCACAGGATTAAGACGCGCAATCTGACCGGGAGTATTTTTTTCGCCGTAACGCCGCGCTTGTTGAACACGAAGATTTAAGTGTCGCCCCGCTTCGGCCGCATTTAAATCTAACCTGCGATTCCAAATCGTTTTTACGATTTGCAGAGATTGCAACAACGCCAAGGCGTTCATTTGAGTGGTCGTCGCAGGGTAACCGGTCAGCAGGACATTTCCGATTGAACGCGAATCAATGCCCGTGGGCTTTCCGGCTTCGTTTTGCCCACGAAACTGAGTTTCTCTTTTCAATTTTCCGTCTTCGTAAAAAAGTATTCTATCTCCGTCGGTACTGTGGATATAATCAATCTGACGTTGACCTTTCAACCTGACTCTTTCGGTGTAACCCCGACTTGTACTCACCGTTTGTCTTTCGAGAACATCGGTTTCATTATGTAACGGTGAAAGATGGTGAGGTTTAAAAATACCCGAAGCGCCCAAGCCTTTCCCGAACGTCACAAGGTCGGGCACAAATCTGAACCCGTCATTTTGATAATGCTGAAACGCCCAGAACTTTCCGGTACGGCCTCCGCCGGTCAGAATTTCATCACAATAGATCGGCACGTCTAAACGGTCTGATAATTCAGACAGCTTTTTGATAAATTCGATGCGATAAACTTTCACGCCACCCTGGGCGGCCGGCATCGGCTCTAAAAAGATTGCACCGGCATCAAAAGAAGGATCTTGAATAGCCTCTTCAATTTTACCGATTGCGACTTGCTCGGCCTGTTCTTGTTCGAGCAACTGTTCCTTCGTAAAAGTCTGACCGGGCTCTATCGTCGGGTTCTTGTAAATCACAACCCGATCATCGCGGATGGGTCCGTAAGAACCGCCGTAAACGTCACCAAACGAAATAAATTTCATGTTGACCGGCTCTCGCCCGTGTCTGTATTTAAAAAACTGGCGGGCCCATAAAAAAAGATAATTATTTGCATCGGTTCCCGATGACATAACCTGATGGACTTTACCTCTAAAAAACTTATCGAAATAATCTCCGTACTCGGTCCACAATTTTTCGGCACGTCCGTTGTAATTCGTGATAGCCGGCGAAGCGAATTCACGCAGGCGCTGAAGGTATTCAGGGTCTGACCAAGCCGGGTCATGATCAGACAGAAATTTTGTGCCCCAACCGATCTCATCGTCGCCAAAAAGAAAACGGTCCGAAAGGTCTTTATCTTTCTTTTTTTGGCTGTCGCTTTCAGTTTTGGCGAACGAAAGAGTACCGTCGGTCGCAATTGTAACGGCCTCGAGGGGCTTTGCAACCGCTCTACGGGCCGGTGTTGCTCTTACGTTTGAATGAGTTGCTTCTGCTGACAATAAAATCGATCTGACCAAAGCACCGCATTGCGGACGCCCGGCCGCATTCGCCCAAGGAGCCAACGACGGAAGCATTAAAAGTAATAAAATCCACTTAAGAGCCACATGCAGCAGTGAGCAACGTCTATGCCGCTTAAATCACATCTAAAACAAGACTGAGGCTAAAAAGTGAATAGGTTTTGATTGAAAGACAAATTTTGTAAGCGCTCCAATAAAAAAGGGGCCCTGATCAGGCCCCTTGGTTTTTCATTGAATTTGAAAATACGTCTTACGGACGACGTTGACGTGGACGGCTTGTTGAACTTTCAGCATCATCTGCGTTCCAGCTTTTGAAACCGCCTACACCACCAGCGCGCTCATAACGTTTAGTCGTACCTTCGCTGCCACCAGCTGTGCCGCGTGGAGAGTAAGAACGACCTTCACCTGAGCTTGACGGTGCCGAAGAAGTGCGTTCGCCACGACCACGAGGAGCATAACCCGCGCTGCGTTCTTCACGAGCAGCATAACCGCCGCGGTCTTCACCGCGAGGAGCTGAATCACGTAAAGAGGCGTAACGGTCATTACGTGGAGTGCTGCGTTCAGCATCACCGCGATTTGCGTACGCCGGACGATCACTGTAAGAGCGTTCTACACGAGGAGCCGGAGCTGAATCATCACGGTCACGAGGTGTGTAACCACCGCCTTCGCCGCGTGCCGAATAGCGTTCACTGCGTCCGCGAGGAGCAGCCGAATCACCGGCACCGCGTGGAGAATACCCACCGCGATCGCTGCTGCTTCCGCCGCGAGAATAACCACCGCCACCACCACGAGAATATCCGCCGCCATTGCCGCTGTAATTATCACGTGAACCTGAACGGTCTTTACCTGGATCGCCTTTTTTACGAGCGCCGAAGTCTTGCATTTCGCGCGGAACCACGCCGTCACCGACGAAGTCCATTGAAGTGTCACGGTTTTCAAAAATATCCGGATGTTCAGAAACCAAAAGACGTGTCAAAAACTCTTCAACCGTGAAATCAAATTTGAACAACTCTTTCAGTTCTTCATTTTTACGTTTCAAGAATGATTCAGTACGTTTGTACATGTCATTGTTTTTAACTTCGTTAAGGCCCGCGATCACATCGCGAACGCGGTAAAGGTTCAACTCGTCATTTGTCGGAGCTACGCCTTTAGTTAAATTCGCTTTAGTGACTTGTTGGATACGTTTCAACAGGCGCACTTCATGAGGTGCCACGATTGATAAAGCCAAACCTTTTTTACCGGCACGGCCCGTACGACCGATACGGTGAACATAGCTTTCAACTTCGCGTGGTAACGAGAAATTGATAACGTGAGTTAAGTCATTGATGTCCAAACCACGGGCCGCAACGTCAGTTGCAACCAAGATTTTAACACGGCCTGAACGGAAATCTTTCAAGATGAAATCACGTTCGCGCTGTGGGCGGTCACCGTGAATACAATCAACTTTAAACGATTTACGTTTCAACCATTCGGTAATTTCAGTCACTTCACGTTTAGTTTGGCAGAACACCAAACCGTAGAACTCAGGGTTCATGTAAAGAACTGAAGACAACATTTGTAATTTACGATCAGGGTAGATTGTGTAGTAAATTTGTTCGATATCCGGTTTTTGCGAATCATCTTTATGAATTTCAACTTTATCGTAGTCAGGTAAGTAACGAGAAACCACGCGGCGAATCTCCGGAGACATTGTCGCCGAGAACAACCATTTACGTTTTGATTCATCATCACCGATCGCGCCCAAGATTTTTTCAAGGTCATCTTGGAAGCCCATTGAAATCATTTCGTCGGCTTCATCAAGAATTAAAGTCTGAACGTTGTTCAGTTTCAAAACTTTACGGTCAACCAGGTCACAAAGACGGCCCGGAGTACCGACCACGATGTGAACGCCTGATTTCAAAGCCGAAATTTGACGGTCGTATGAAGAACCACCATAGACGGTTAATGTTTTCAGATCTTTCCATTTGGCCATTTTTTGAAGTTGCGCTTCAACTTGCGTTGCTAATTCACGAGTTGGACACATCACCAAAGCCTGTACGGTTTTTGATGAAGCCTCAATGCTTTCAATCAACGGAATACCGAAAGCGCCGGTTTTGCCGGTACCGGTTGCAGCAAGTCCTACGAAATCTTTTTCGCGGGTTAACAGAAGCGGAATGGCTTGCGTTTGGATTGGTGTCGGTTTTGTAAATTTAAGTTCAGCTAAAGATTTCAGAACTTCTTTAGAAAGACCCCAAGATTCGAAGACGTTCGTCGCTTCTTCCTCTTCGTCATCTTCTTCGATTTCTTCATCAAGGTCTTCGTCGAATTCTTCTGAATCGTCTTCAGAAGTTGAAAATTCGATTTCTTCAGTTTCAGGAGCAGCTTTTTTGCGGCCAATTGAAACTTCAGACATATCTTCGCTAGAAGACTCACTGATTTCAGAATTGTTATTGTTTTGTGTAGTTACTTCGTCTGTATTGATAACAGATTGATCGTCCATTGCGTTCGGCATGGTTTCCTTCAGGCGCTTAAGTCGCGCATTATATGTTTGGCACCCCAGCCAATACATACATTGAAGGCCATGAGTGCAATTTACCCGAACAAGCTCACCAGCTTGTTTAAATTAATTGAAACGTATAAGTAACTGATTCGATTATAAATGGGAAGCTTTTTTCAAAAAGCCGTGCTAAGCCGCGAAAACGACTCCGTAAAATCGTGTTTTATTGAACAAAATACCCGACACAAGCACTAAAAGACCCGCTTTGAAACCACCTAAAACGGGTTTAATGGGGCTAGCTTACAAATTCCGGCGGTACTGCCCGCCAACCTCATACAAGGCCTGCGACATTTGATAGAGCGAACAATGACGAGACGCCGACAGCAAGGCTTCAAATATATTAGCTCCGCCCAGTGCCGCTTCTTTTAATTTTTGAATCTCAATATCGGCCTGAGTTTTATGAGCTTTCTGGAATGTATGCACGCCATCTAGCTGATAGTTTTTCTCGTCTAAAGATGCACGTGCCATTTCAATTTTAGGTGTGACGTAATCGTCCGCCAAAGTTTTCGGGTTGATGAACGTATTCACGCCGATGATTGGCAGAGTCCCGTCATGCTTCAGATGTTCGTAGTACATTGATTCTTCTTGAATTTTTGAACGCTGGTACTGGGTTTCCATGGCACCCAAAACGCCGCCGCGTTCGTTGATGCGTTTGAACTCTTCCAGCACGGCTTCTTCTACTAAGTCCGTCAGCTCTTCAATAAAGTAACTGCCTTGGGTCGGATTTTCGTTCTTCGACATGCCGAATTCGCGGTTGATAATCATTTGAATGGCCATTGCACGGCGGACCGATTCTTCGGTCGGTGTTGTGATGGCTTCGTCGTAGGCGTTCGTGTGCAGTGAATTGCAGTTATCATTGATCGCAATTAACGCCTGCAATGTGGTACGAATGTCATTGAAGTCAATTTCCTGCGCGTGCAGCGAACGGCCCGAAGTCTGAATATGGTATTTCAGTTTCTGCGAGCGATCGTTGGCCTTGTAGAGATCTTTCATGGCCACGGCCCAAATACGACGGGCCACACGACCTAGAACCGCATATTCGGCATCTAAACCGTTACTGAAGAAGAAAGACAAATTAGGTGCGAAATCATCAATTTTAAGGCCGCGAGAAAGGTAGTACTCAACAAAAGTAAAACCGTTCGAAAGTGTAAACGCCAACTGACTGATCGGGTTCGCACCGGCTTCGGCAATGTGGTAACCCGAAATGCTGACCGAATAGAAATTACGCACGTTGTTCGTCGTGAAGTACTGCTGAATATCGCCCATCATCTTTAAAGCGAAGTTGATTGAGAAAATACAGGTGTTTTGGCCTTGGTCTTCTTTCAGAATGTCAGCTTGCACAGTGCCGCGTACTTGCTGAATCGTCGCCTTCGATGTTTCGGCGTGCTCAGTTTCGGTGAGTTTTCGGCCCAAAGCTTTTTCTTTTTTCTCAACCTGCTGATCAATAGCCGTGTTAAAGTAGAAAGCTAGAATCATAGGAGCCGGACCATTGATGGTCATACTGACCGACGTATTTGGGTCAATCAGGTCAAAGCCCGCGTACAGCTTCTTCATGTCCTCAAGCGTACAAATGCTAACGCCCGACTCGCCGACTTTACCGAAAATATCGGGGCGCTGGTCAGGATCTTGCCCGTACAGCGTCACCGAATCGAATGCGGTCGATAAGCGATGGGCTTTTTCACCCTTACAAAGATAATGAAAGCGTTTGTTCGTGCGTTCAGGCGTGCCTTCACCGGCGAACATACGTTTAGGGTCTTCGTCGGCCCGCTTCAACTGAAACACGCCCGCCGTAAACGGAAATTCTCCAGGCACATTTTCAAGTTTTAAAAACTGAAAGCGATCACCCCAGTCACGGAGTTTAGGTAAAACAACTTTACGGATTTTAGTTCCGCTGAGAGATTTTGTTGTGAGTGTCTGTTTAATTTCTTTGTCACGAACTTTAAAAATCAAATGGTCAGCGCTGTAAGATTTTTGCAAATCATCCCAAGCCTCAAGGGCCGCGACTTCTTGCGCCTCAAAACCGGTTTTGAGTTCTTGGGTTTTCAGTTCAGCCTGTTGGGCATTTACACCCAGATCTTTTGAAAAATTATGTAACGCTCCCAATTGAGAAGCTTTGGTCGCCAAGTCCTGAACGCGCGCCTTGTACTTGCGAACGGTCGAAACAATTTCGGCCAAGTAGTTTTGGCGTTCGGCCGGAATAATCACATGCTCTTCAGCCGACAAAACATTCTTTCTGAAAATTTCATTCACTGCGGGTAATGATCCTTTTGCAGAAAGCTGGTCTGCCAAGGCAAAGAACAGCTGATTCACACCGCCGTCATTAAACTGACTGGCTTGAGTTAAAAATACCGGCACAAGGGTCTGTTGGTCGAAAATTTTTCGTGAGCGTTTGTACTGTTTGGTCACATCACGCAAAGCATCCTGGGCCCCGCGACGGTCGGCTTTGTTCACCGCAATGAGGTCGGCAAAGTCGATCATGTCTATTTTTTCAAGTTGTGACTGAGCACCGAAATCAGACGTCATCACGTACATGGCCAAGTCACTGACATCGGTAATGGCCATGTTGCCCTGCCCGATACCCGAGGTCTCAGCAATAATGAAATCAAAATCAAGTTCACGGATAAATTTCAGAATATCCGGCAAAGTGTTGGCAATCTCTTTACCTGACCCACGCGAGGCCACTGAACGCATATAAATATGCGGACGTGAAAGCGAATTCATCCGAATACGGTCACCCAAAAGTGATCCGCCGGTTTTTCGTTTCGAAGGGTCAACGCAAACCAATCCGATTTTTTTACCCGGATATGCATTTAAAAAACGCTGCGAAAGCTCATCAATCAACGATGACTTCCCAGCGCCGCCCGTGCCGGTGATACCCAAGATCAGCGGCGCCGGACCTTTGCGTTTAAAAGCCGTCAGCCCGAAGTCATCAAGCCTTACATCTTTGTGGCCGTTTTCGATAGCCGTCAGCGCAAGACCAAGCTCTACTGACGGCACTCTGTCATTTTCAAATATTTGTTTTTTTGCGAATGTTTTTTGCGCTTCGATAATATTAAAGTCACAGCCGTCGATGATCATACGGATCATGCCTTCAAGGCCCAGCTTGCGCCCGTCATCCGGGTGAAAGATCTGCGCAATGCCGTAAGCTTCAAGCTCACGTTTTTCATCGTGCACAATGACGCCACCGCCACCGCCGTATATTTTAACGTAGCCAGCACCCGCCTGATTCAGCAGGTCTCTCAAATATTTGAAGTACTCCATGTGTCCGCCCTGATACGACGAAATACACACGCCTTGAGCACCCTCTTGTAAAACGGCTTTCACAACATCTTGTACTGAGCGGTTATGACCCAGGTGAATCACCTCAGCTCCCATGTCCTGTAAAATACGTCGCATAATATTAATGCTGGCGTCGTGACCGTCAAATAAGGCGGCCGCCGTCACAATGCGAATCGGGTTTGCAGGTGTGTGAGCAGTTTGGGTCATAAAAAATTATTCTCCCTTAAAGGCCGGTTTGCGTTTTTCTGCAAAAGCCGCCGTACCTTCTTTGGTGTCGTACGAATTAAAGAGAGTTCCGAAAATCTGCGCTTCATTTTCTAAAGCCGCTTCAGTTTCAAGATCGAAAGCCTGATTGATCGATTTTTTCGCTTCGCTGACTGCAAGCGGCGAA
>JANPAD010000083.1:0-8623 GCA_031429735.1 Bdellovibrio sp.
TGCGGTAGTATTTAAGCTGACTCAGGCTTTGGTCCTAACACCTTCGTCTGTATTCGCCGTTTCGGGCCTTCGTCAAACTCGTTTTTGTGCTAAACTGAAGCGGCTCACAGAGGGGTTTTCGTGAAAAAAAACATGTTTGGATTATTTATTTCTTTGGCCGGGTTCGTTTTCGGATTCACGGTCGTTAAAGTCAGTTCCGCAGTAATGAAAACCGAACGCGACCCAGCCGCCATCAACGGTAAAATTTTTGAAATATCAAATCTGTCGGCAGATGAAATCCGCAATCAGATTCAGAAAAAAATTGTGATTGATCCGACCGATCACGGCCTTAAACGCTTGGCCTTAAACGGTTTTTCTTCTTCCATTTGTAAAACCTATTCAAACATTGAAGTTGAGCTTGTAGCCGAAGGTGTTTCCGTTGCCGGCGAACCTACTGTATTAAAAATTTCACAGCCCTGTGAAGCTTCAACAAAAGACCCGAGCGAACTGGCCGCTTTCCTTATTCCGATTGATCAGCTTTTGAAAACAAAGCCAAGTAACATGGTTTATCAGTTTGAAGGTCACAAATCTGTCATGACGCTTGTGAATTCGGCTGACGAGTGGCCTCACACTTGGGTGCTTCGTAAAGTTGAATTCAGAAATGCTTCAGGTAGCGACTCTAAACAGGCTCAGTTTGTTCGATCACCAGCCTCCGCAGAAGACTCTGCGAAGCCGATCGTTCTCGAATTTTAATTGAAAGTATTTTAGTTTTTTAAAAACTCATTAAAATCTTGTGCAACCTGAATACTGCCGTAAACGGATAAGTGGTCTTTATCAGAATAAAATAAATTTTCTCCTGCCACATGGCAAACGTTCTTGTCGCAAATAAGATCGGCCGGATCATAAATTCTCACTTTTGGAAACTTCTCTTTTACTTCAAGATTAAATTTGCGTTGCTTTGCGGAGATGATTAACCAATCTGATTTGTTGATGCTGCAATTTTTCGAATCATTGAGCCAATATTGAACAAATGTAACTCTTTTGTTTCTGCAATTAAATATGTTTTCTGCTATTTCTGGGACAGGATTAAATAATATAACCTGGGTTCGGCCGCCGGCAATTCCGTTTATTCCACTAAAAAATTTGCTTTTAAACATTTCAAAATTTTGGGTTACCGCTGAACTTGCAAATATTCGATTTGCGTTTATCAATAATATGTAATCAAAATTATTGCGAACCGCATAAGCTATTGCAGTTTCAATATAGTTTTGACATAGAGAATCCGCCACGCCCTGTCCAAAAAAAGGCAAACAGCTGTTATGGGCCACCAAAAACCAGTGGACGTCTGTCACCTTAGCCGCCAGGCCCGGCATAAAGGCATTTGCGTGACTATCGCCAACGACTAAACCACGGCGCTCTGATTTATTATAGTCTGTTGCACAAAACTCCAGATTTTTGCGGTTAATTTTATTTTGGTTTGATTCCAACAAACACTCATCACTCAGATACAATTTTTTTGCTTCTACATAATTGATTTTGGGGCCATCTGAAAAAAATGGGTGCATAAACTGAGCTAAGATAAAAATAAGTCCGCACAATCCCAATAAAGCCAGTGCCTTTAAGTGTCCTGCCGAAAAACGCTGACTTGAGGATTTACACCAATCCTGTTTTTTAATCGGTTTTTCTATCAATTCATATGTTAGAAACGCTAAAATCAAACTTGCGCACATAGCTAAAACACCGACATAAATGCTAATTGTAGCGTTAAAAATTCGTAGAAATGAAAGAACCGGCCAGTGCCATAAATAAAGGGCATAACTAACCAGTCCCAAGTAAACCAGCGGTCGAATGCGCAAAATCTGCCCCAAAAGCCCTTTGCTGCCGTTCAGAATTGCGCAGAGTGCGCCCATGATTATCCATACTGTTGCCGTGAGCCTTACCGAATTGAGTATCGCTATTGTAAAAAAGAATACCGACAGCGCGCCAAAATTAAAAATGGAGTTCTCACGTACTTTTTGTATCGTCTGCTGAAAACTTTTAAGATTCATAAGCAGAGCTATTCCTGCGCCGGACATAATTTCCCAACAACGGACCAGTAACGAATAGTAGTCGTCGTTGCCGATCACCTTTAAGTTATTAGCCACGAAAAAATAAATTGAGGTTGCAAAAAAGCAGGCAAAAAGAGGCCATATAAAATTTATACTTTTTATCCGGGAAGGCTTTACAAAGCGAAATAGAACAAGCGCGGCCGGCCAAAACAGATAGTACTGTTCCTCTGCGGAGAGTGACCAGAAGTGCATGAGGGGCTTGTAATGGTTCGATACATCGAAATAGCCGGCTTCATTTAAAATCCGATAATTGGTGAAAAACAGAGATGAAGACGCTAAATATTTTTTGAAATTTTCAAACTCTTCGTAGTGTAACGTGATTAAAGCAAAAACTGTGGTACAAAATAAAACCATGAGGGCCGTCGGCAATATGCGCTTGATCCGGCGGATGTAAAAACCAAGCACACTGAACTGATTTCTATTAAATTCATCAACAGTTATCAATGTAATTAAATATCCCGAGAGGGCAAAAAATATATCTACACCGAGATATCCGTTGGGAAAATAACGGGGAACTGCGTGGAATATAACAACAAACAAGATTGATAACCCACGCAACCCGTCTAACTCTGACTTATACGATATCACTTAAAAAAATATTAGCTGTACTGTTTTGCAATCTCTACGAATGTTCTAACCATCACACCTGTCGCACCTTTAGCGCTGCAGTAGTTCAAGCGATTGCCGCAAGCCCAAGCTGTACCCGCGATATCAAAATGAGCCCAAGGAATATCGCCATCAACGAACTGCTCAAGAAAGCCCGCAGCAGTTGCAGAACCGGCACCGCTCGCGCTCGAAATGTTAGAAAGATCAGCAAATGTGCCTTTCATATCTTTCACGTGAGCATCTGTGAGTGGTAAGTTCCAAACTAATTCACCTGTTTGATTGGCCGCTTTTTCAATTTTGTTTTTAATCGAACTATTGCGTGTAAAATATCCGGTATGAATATTACCTAACGCCATAATGATAGCGCCAGTTAAAGTTGCGGCATCAATAATCGCAGCAGGTTTTTGTTCTGAAGCATAGCTGAGAGCATCGGCTAAAATCAAACGGCCTTCAGCATCTGTGTTGTTCACTTCAAATGTTTTACCGTTACGAGCCGTATGGATATCACCCGGTTTTGTGGCGCGGCTGCCTGGCATATTTTCAGTTGCGGCGACATAAGCCACAACATTAATTTTTAATTTCAGTTGAGCAATGGCGAGCATCGCACCGATCACTGCAGCGCCGCCACACATATCGTACTTCATTTCTTCCATTTTAGCGCCGGGCTTCAAGCTGATACCACCGGTGTCGAAAGTCAGGCCTTTGCCTACGAAAGCCAGTGGCTTTTTAGCTTTTGCAGCTCCATTGTATTCCATCACAATAAAGCGTGGCTCTTGCGCTGAACCTTGCGCGACGCCCAAAAGGCCGCCCATTTTTTCTTTTTCGATTCGTTTTTTATCCCAAGCCGTCACTTTCAATGCTGTGCCTTTAGCTCCGCGAATTGCTTCGTCAGCTAAGATTGTCGGAGTCATCAGATTGCCCGGCAAATCACCGAGACGTTTAGCAAAATTAGTACAGGCGGCTAAGATAGAACCCTGTTGAAACGCGGCTATAACCGCTTTGTCTTTACCGGATTTTGTCACCAAGTGAATATTTGTTATTTCATTTTTCTTTTCGCCGGATTTGAGTTCGTCAAATACGTAGCTCGCCAATTGAAGGCCTTCAACGAAGGCTTGGGTGTAATCAGCTAAATCTTTTTTGTTCGCTGTTACGCCATCGAGGTGAACAAAAACTTCAGTTGTTTTCAAAGCTTTTAATTCTTTGCATAAAGCGGCGCCCGCCTGGCGCACTCCTTCAAGTTCAAGTTTGCTATCAACGCCCAAACCCAGCGTCATGACGTTTTTGAAACCCAGAAAACGGGCTTCGCGAAATGAAAGCGCTTCACACAATGCGCCTGAAACTGTTTTTTCGCTTAATGCGTCTTGCAGAGCTTTCGCGGTTTCAGGATGAGTTATTTTAGCCGGTTTGGTTTTGTCGGCATTCGCTTTCGAAAACACCACCAGAGTTTGACCGCTCAACGAGTTAATTTCTTTATTGTGTAGATGAATTTGCATTTGTGACATTCTAGGTCTCCTTTTTCGCCGTAAACGAATTTTCATTCGCTTTTTGTGCCATTTTTTGAAGAAAATAGTATGTCTCATTTTGAGAAAAAGCTTAAGAACTATTCTGTTTTGAGAAAACTCGACTAGACTGGTCATCGCCCTTTGAAAAAGGGACCTATTATTTTAAAGATTGGGCTCTAAAAAGCCGAACTTCAAAAGGTAAGAACTGAAAACCACCAACAGGAGTCTCTAGTGCCACTACTTCCTTACGTCATCGAGCAAACATCTAAGGGCGAACGTTCATATGATATCTACTCCCGGCTACTTAAAGACCGTATTGTCATTCTAGGCAGTGCTGTAACCGACGACGTGGCCAATGCCATCATCGCTCAGTTCTTGTTCCTCGAGATGGACAATCCGGATAAGGACATTCATTTCTATATTAACTCGCCCGGCGGCAGCGTTTCTGCCGGTCTGGGCATTTACGACATTATGCAATTCATCAAATGCGATGTGGCAACATACTGCATGGGCATGGCCGCCAGTATGGGGTCACTTTTACTAACCGCAGGTGCACCGGGCAAACGCTATACCCTGCCGAGCTCACGTATCATGATTCATCAGCCGCTTTTAGCGGGCGGTGGTTTGTCAGGACAAGTCACTGATATCGAAATTCACGCCAAAGAATTGATTAAAACAAAAGAAAAGCTCGTTAAAATCTATGAAAAGCACACGGGTAAAGACTACCAAGCTTTGTATCACGCTATGGAACGTGACAACTTCATGGACGCCCAGGCGGCTAAAGAATTTGGTCTGTTAGATCACGTTGTCGAATCTCGTAAAGCGAAAAAATAAAGGATACCGAAAATTATGTCATCAAATGCTCAGTTACGTTGTTCATTCTGCGGCAAAGGCCAAAAAGAAGTTAAAAAGCTCATTGCGGGTCCGGGTGTTTATATCTGTGATGAATGCATTGATCTTTGTATGGATATTATTGACGAGGAAAAAGACAAAGAAGTCGCTGTCAAAGGCGCATTCCGCGTACCGAAACCTCTCGAAATTAAATCTTTCCTTGATGATTACGTGATTGGTCAGCTGCAAGCGAAAAAAACCATCGCCGTAGCCGTCCATAATCACTATAAACGTATCAATTCATTGTCCGGCAAAAAAACGTCGGATGTTGAACTGCAAAAATCAAATATATTACTCATCGGCCCGACCGGTTCGGGTAAAACTTTGATTGCGCAAACCATCGCGCGCATCCTGAACGTGCCGTTCGCAATGGCGGACGCGACGACCTTAACCGAAGCCGGCTACGTGGGCGAAGACGTTGAAAACGTGGTTTTGAACCTGTTGCAATCTTCAGAATATGATATCGAACGTTGTAAACGCGGTATCATCTATGTGGATGAGATTGATAAAATCTCACGCAAATCTGAAAACCCTTCCATCACTCGTGATGTCAGCGGTGAAGGCGTTCAACAAGCTTTACTTAAAATTCTTGAAGGAACTGTGGCGAATTTACCTCCTAAAGGTGGACGTAAGCATCCGCAACAAGAATTCATTCAAGTTGATACAACGAATATTCTGTTCATTTGCGGCGGCGCCTTCGTGGGCCTCGATAAAATCATCGAAAACCGTACAACTAACAAATCAATGGGTATTGCCGGAGACATCGTTTCTCCGAGTGCCGACCAAACAGAGCACCTGTTATCGAAGGTTGAACCGGATGACTTGGCTAAATTCGGTCTGATTCCGGAATTTATCGGTCGTTTACCTTGTATTGCAACTTTGGCTCCGCTGAGCGAGTCAACTTTAAAGGATATTTTGACCCGCCCTAAAAATGCGTTGATCAAGCAGTACCAAAAACTTTTCTCATTCGAGAATGTTGACTTGAAATTCACTGATGCCGCCTTACAAGCCATTGCTCAAGAGGCATTGAAGCGTAAAACCGGTGCCCGCGGTCTTCGCGGCGTGATTGAGTCTTCAATGTTGGATGTTATGTTCGATATTCCGGGCATGACCAACGTGAAAGAAGTTGTGATCGACGATAAGGTCATCAAAGAAGGTAACCAACCTAAGCTCGTTTATTACACCGATGAGGAGATGAAAACCAAAGCTGAGCAAGCCGCTAAGAAACAAAGCGAAAGTGCTTAGTAAATAGGTTGTTTTTAAAAGCTCATATCAAATCAGGCCGTTATGGAAAAATAACGGCCTTTTTTATTCGTTCGCGTTAGGCCGTTAACTAGACCTCTTCAATATAATACGAACTATAAAGAAATATTTTTTGATTTTAACCACAAAAATTCTAAAATAGGTCTTAGTACACAGTCTTAAAGATTAAGGCTGCGGCTGCAGAGTCGAAAGGCCCTGTAAAAATTTCCGGGAGGGAGCCCTAATGAGCGATACCAAAACACAACAACTACCCTTACTTCCACTGCGCGATCTGATCATATTCCCGCATATGATGATGCCTTTGTTTGTAGGCCGCGAAAAAAGTATCAACGCTCTTGAAGATGCAATGGCGAAACAAACGGACATCGTGCTAGCTGCGCAAAAAGACGCAAAGACCAACAATCCGGATGAAAAAGATATTTATGCTGTTGGAACAGTTGGTACAATTATCCAACTTCTACGCTTGCCCGACGGAACAGTGAAAGTTCTTGTCGAAGGTAAACGCCGTGTACGCATTAAGAACTTTGTGGCGAACGAAGGTCACTTTGTAGTTAACTGCGAAGCTATCAATGAAGAAATTTCAAATCCGACTGAGGCTTCAGCTTTAGTACGATCTGTTAAAACAACTTTCGAAACTTACGTTAAACTCAATAAACGTATTCCACCAGAAATTCTGATGCGCGTATCAAGCATCGAAAATGCGGGTGAATTGGCTGATATCATCGTAGCTCAGCTGAATCTGAAATTAGAAGACAAACAAGCCGTGCTTGAGATCATCGATCCGACGAAACGTCTTGAGCACTTGTTAAATCTGATGACCGGCGAAATTGAAATTCTTGAAGTTGAGAAGAAAATCCGTACCCGCGTTAAAAAGCAGATGGAAAAATCTCAAAAAGAATACTACTTAAACGAGCAAATGCAGGCGATTCAAAAAGAACTTGGTGAAAAAGATGATTACCAAGCTGAACTTGAAGACCTGACAACTAAAACAAACGATAAAAAGATGCCTAAAGAGGCAAAAGACAAAATTCATAAAGAAATTAAAAAACTGAAAATGATGTCTCCGATGAGTGCTGAAGCCACTGTAGTTCGCAACTACATTGACTGGGTGTTGGCTTTACCTTGGCAAGAATACTCAGCTGATCGTCATGATGTGAAGAATGCCAAGAAAATTCTTGATCACGATCACTGGGGTTTAGAAAAAGTTAAAGAACGCATTTTGGAATACTTAGCGGTTCTTTCATTAAATAAAAATATGAAAGGTTCGATCATCTGTTTAGCGGGTCCTCCGGGCGTTGGTAAAACTTCATTAGCCCGTTCGATCGCTGAATCATTAGGTCGTCCATTCGCGCGAATCTCTTTGGGTGGCGTGCGTGATGAAGCTGAAATACGTGGTCACCGTAAAACATACGTCGGCGCGATGCCGGGTAAAATCCTGCAGGCGTTACGCAAAGTTGACAGAGGCAATCCGGTTCTGTTGCTCGACGAAATCGATAAAATGGCCAATGACTCTCGCGGTGATCCTGCATCAGCTATGCTTGAAGTTTTGGATCCTGAACAAAACAACGCTTTCTCTGATCACTACTTAGAACTTGAGTACGATCTGTCTAAAGTGATGTTCGTTGCCACTGCAAATAACTTAGGAAACGTACCAAGACCGCTGTTGGATCGTATGGAAGTGATTTATCTCGATGGTTACATCGAGCAAGAAAAATTCCATATCGCTAAAAACTACCTTGTGCCGAAACAAATCGAAGCCCATGGGTTGAAAGATTTCAAAATCAGCATGCAGGATAAAGCGGTACGTGATGTGATCCGTTACTTTACCCGCGAAGCCGGTGTACGTAATTTAGAGCGTCAACTTGCCAATGTATTCCGTAAAGTGGCTAAAGATATCGTGATGTCTCAAACTCTGGAAGATTTCAGAAAAGAAGGCACCGGCGATAAAGCGACCACAAAAGCTACGAAGACTGCAACTAAAGGTAAAAAAACAGCCTCTAAGAAAAATGCAGATGGATACGTAGTAACTCCTGAGAAATTAGTTGAGTTGATCGGTGCCCATAAGTACAAATACGGCGAAATTGAAAAACAAAACGAAATTGGTTTGACCAACGGTATGGCATGGACGGAAGTCGGCGGAGACTTGCTGGCAGTAGAAGTCAGTGCCGTACCAGGTAAGGGCAAATTTACGGTTACAGGCCAATTAGGCGATGTCATGAAAGAATCTTGTGTGGCGGCTATGTCTTACGCAAGATCTCGTGGACCTCTCTTCCA
>JANPAD010000084.1:0-7604 GCA_031429735.1 Bdellovibrio sp.
GTTATCTTGCCGGAAGGCGATGAGCTGAGCCAGAGTCTTGTGGCAAACGGCATCCATACGTTGTCAGGGTATCATCCGATGGTCGGGCTGGATTTCGCGGCGTTTGTGCGTCTAGTGACCAAAGATTATTTTTATCAACATGTCCGAAAAGGTCCAAATTTTAACCCTTACGTCTATGGCGTTTCGAACGTAAAATACTTCGTGGGTTCGCCAGACTACTTCGGGAAAAATAATGTCAGCCAAATAGTAAAAAAAATAATGACAACCTCTGACGGCAGCATGTCTTTGTATGAAAATTTGAAATTCTGGCCCCGAGCGTACATGGTTCACTCTGCAAAATCAATTGAGCCAAGTCACGAAATAGAGTTTGTATCGAACAAACTTTGGACTCAGCCTGAATGGTTTATTAAGAATGCAGCAATTACTTCGTGTGATAACTGTCATGAAAGCGATTCGGCGCTTCAGAACAGTGATTCAGATGAGGTCAAAATTGTATCTTACCAAAATAACGTAATCAGAATTTCTGTTAGGACGGATTCGCCCGGGCATTTGATTTTAAATGATAAATTTGACTCTGTTCATTGGCGGGCGCATATAAACGACCAACTTCAAGACGCACCTATTTTAAGAGCCAATGGAATATTTCGAGCTGTGTCTATTGATCAAGATACGAAGTTTGTGCAATTTGAATTTGTGCCACCCACAAGTTTTTTATTTGGGACATTGCTTGGACTGGTCATTTTGCTTATTGCGCTGCGAAGATTGATTTGACGATAAACAGGGCGTCAACTAAAGTTCTTAAATGATTAGTATTTTATGGTCGACAATTTTAGTTGTGGGGGCGTTACTACTCCATGTGTTGGTTTGGCGCATTAGGCTACCAAAATATCAAGCTAAAGCGCTGATTTACTGTTTTTTGAGTGTTTTCTTTGTCGGGCTATTTTTCAATTTTTTTTTAAGAGATAAGCTTTCAAGCTTTTATCTTTTACAGAGTCCTGACCAATACTTATCAATTGCGTTGTTTTATTTTGCTACAATGGCTGCTTATATCATTACCTATTCAGCCGTTGAGGTCGACAGCCCTTCTCTACTGGTGCTTCTGATTCTGCAAAATGATTCTGATGTGACCTTGAAGTCGATAGAAGAAGATTTGAATGATGATGTTTTGATGTTGCCTCGGGTTGCTGACTTGATTCGGGACGGTCTGTTGATTCAAAAAGATGATCGGTATTATTTGACCTCTAAAGGACGCAGCATGGGGCAATTGTTTGTTTTTTTCAGATCTTGTTTACGGGCCGGAAAAGGTGGATAAACTGATATGATGCTTTTTTTGTCAGTAGCTCCGGTTTTAGGATTAGGACTGAACGTCTGTACTCATGTGGCGACATACAGGTATCGTTTCACAAAAAGTATGTTGAAAGCCGTCTATGCCGGTTTTTTTGTCGGCTTAGTCTCGCTTATTATTTTGAATCTTTATGTTTTGTCAGAATTAAATCTGTCCGTCCTTGAAAATATTTGTCAAATTTTTCTAAGTACCGCAACTTACGCCATATTAAGTTACGGATATTTCCACTTTAATAACTTGGGTGAAACGGCCAGACGCATAAGAATTCTGCGCGAATTTATAGAATCAGATGGGATGAGTTTTGGTGAACTGCTGGTCAAATATAATGCAAAAGAAATGATGCATTTGCGATTGGGGCGGCTAATACGGGCAGGGCAAATAGCTGTATCGCCAAGCGGTCAAGTGAGACTCAATGCAAAGTTTGTGTTGGGTATGGCGCGTCTTATCGTTTTTTTAAAGATCATTCTCTTAAATAAGAAAACGTCTGAATATGTTAAGAAAGGTCTTTAATCCTGCGTATTAAATATGTCGATACTAAATGATCGAGCACCATGTGAAGATCTTCGACAGGTCCGTATTCGCCTTTTTGTGTCACAATATTGATTGATAAATCCGATTTTTGTTTGAGCAGACCTCCATCAAAACCTGAAATACCAATGACAAAATTACCTTTTTGTCTGCAATAGTCGATCGCGTTTATAATATTGGGAGAGTTGCCCGAAGCTGAAATGCCAACAACAATATCGCCAGGCTCAAGTAATACGCTGAGCTGCCTTCTAAAGATTTCATCATAGCCAAAATCGTTGGCTATGCAGGTTATAATTGCGTTGTTATCAGTGAGTGCAACGGCTTTGAATGAAGTGTCTGAATGCGGCGTTGGGCCGATCTGCAAATCATTTGCGAAATGGGTCGCTGTAGCAGCACTGCCGCCATTGCCGATAAAGTATATTTTCTTTCCCGATTTTCGAGTCTCAAGAAGCTTCACTGCAAAAGCTTCAATTGCTGTATAATCGAGTTGGCTCAGAAGTTCACCTAGATAGCTAGAATAGCGTTTGGCATACTCGGCAGCAGAGTTTTTTTGTAAACGAGTTTCATTGTAAATTTCATCTAATTTGTTCATTTATTTGTAGTCTACGATTGTGCTAAATTTTGTCAATAAATTATCTTGCTCAGCTAATTTTAAAAGTTAATAATTTGGGTCTTAGTATAGGCTCAAAAAAAAGGATTTTTATGCTTAAAAAAGTTTTAGTTACGGGTGGGGCTGGCTATGTCGGAGCATGTTTAATACCTAAACTCCTTAAAGAGGGATATTCGGTTACTGTCTTGGATCTTATGCTTTACGGCGATGATGTTTTTGAGCAGGCTGTTAAAAATAACAAAAATCTAAAACTGGTCCGTGGCGATATCCGTGACCAGATTGTTTTGGCGGATTCGTTAGTGGGGCAAGATGCTGTTATTCATTTAGCATGTATTTCTAACGATCCAAGTTTTGATTTAAATCCTGATTTAGGAAGGTCGATCAATCTCTTGGCTTTTCGTCCCTTAGTGGAGGCCGCTCAAAAAGCTGGCGTTAAAAGATTTATTTATGCTTCTTCATCTTCTGTTTACGGTGTTAAAGAAGTCGAAAATGTGACCGAAGACATGAGTCTAGAGCCTTTAACAGACTATTCACGGTTTAAAGCCGACTGCGAAGAAATTTTAAAAGAGTACATCAGCAATCAATGGACTTGTGTCACGGTTCGCCCGGCGACAGTTTGTGGATACTCGCGCCGGCAAAGACTTGATGTCATCGTTAACATTTTAACGAGTCATGCTTTTTATAATCGTAAAATTAAAGTTCTGGGCGGAGCCCAAAAGCGTCCTAATATTCATATCGAAGACATGGCTGATGTTTACTTGCGGCTATTGACTGCGCCACACGATAAAATTAACGGAAAAATTTATAATGCCGGTTATGAAAACCACACTGTTGATCAACTGGCCGAGATGGTGCAAAAAACCGTGGGGCCGGATGTTGAAATTGTGAAAACTGAAACGAATGACAATAGATCCTACCACATTTCATCTCAAAAAATTGAAAGCGACATTGGATTTAAGCCTCAGCACAAAATAGAAGAAGCTTGTGCAGATTTGAAAAAAGCTTTCGAGTTAGGTTTGTTACCTAATGCGATGAGCGACGCAAAATATTATAATATCAAAACCATGCTGGGCAATGGATTGAAGTGAGATGTCTATGAAAGTCAGTTATTCCTATTTGCAGAGACAATTTGAAAATGCGGATGATATCTGGGTTGAAGTTAAAAAAGCCGTAACCGACGGTGACTTTACTCTGGGCAGAAGAGTTGAAAAATTCGAAGAAGAATTTGCCGACTTTATTGGTACAAAGTACGCAGTCGGCGTTAACTCAGGAACCGATGCTTTAAGGCTTTCTTTAATTGCGCTCGGCATCGGTAAAAATTCGACGGATGAGGTTATAACAACCGCAAATACCTTTGTTGCGACGGCTGGTGCGATTGAAACAGCCGGTGCTAAGATACGTTTTGTAGACTGTAACTCAAAATACGTTATGGACATTGATAAAATTGAAGCCGCGATTACCGACAAGACGAAGGCGATTATGCCAGTTCATTATTCGGGTCAGCCTGTTGATATGGACCGCCTGATGAAAATTGCCGAACAGTACAAACTGCATGTCGTTGAAGATGCTTGTTGCGCAATTGATGCTGAATTCAATAAAAAACGATGCGGGACGTTTGGTATAAGTGCTGGTTTTTCTTTGCATCCGCAGAAAAATTTAAACGTATGGTCTGATGGCGGCCTGGTGACAACAAATTCTGTTGAAATGCGCGATCAACTCCGTTTGTTGCGTAATCATGGAATGATAGATCGAGATCATTATGCTTTTTATGGCTATAACAGCCGACTCGATACGGTTCAGGCGGTTGTCGGCAGCTATCTGCTTAAAGATGTTAAATGGATTACGCATCGTCGAATTGAAGTGGCTGATCGAATTGATAAAGGTCTTAAGGAGCTCGCACCTCGAGTTGTGATACCTGTGCGTGACACATCTGAGCGACGAGTTTATCACATGTACATGGTGCTGGTTGAAAAACGTGACGAGTTGTATTCTTGGCTTTTATCAAAAGGCGTCGATGCTAAAATTCATTATCCGATCCCGTTACATCTTCAACAGGCTTCAAGTAAGTTGGGCTATAGACTAGGTGATTTTCCGGTCGCAGAGAGCCAGGCTAAAAATATTATTTCATTTCCTGCGCATCAACATTTAACGGATGAAGAAGTTGATTATATGCTTGAAACGGTTCGCGAGTTTTATTTGTCGCAGGAGTCGTAATGCAAATACCGTACATTGACTTAGCTTTTCAGTACAACCAGCAGCGCGAAGAAATACTTGCGGCAATTGATGACGTGCTGAAGTCAGGACAATATATACTCGGCCCTCAAGTTGAGTTGTTTGAAAAAAGAATGTCAGAATTGTGTGGCGTCAAGCATGCCATAGCAGTTGCAGATGGCACTGAAAGTCTTATGCTCATAATGAAAGTCATGGGCCTAGGGCCGGGTGACGAGGTGATTACGGCACCGAACTCATGGATTTCTTCAGCTTCAAGCATTACGCATGTAGGAGCAACGCCCGTTTTTGTAGATGTGTCATCCGATCAAAACATAAATCCAGCGTTGATTGAAAAAGCGATTACAAAAAAAACTAAGGCCATTATGCCGGTCCATTTGACCGGAAAAATGGCCGACATGAAACCTATTCTTGAAGTAGCTAAAAAGTATAATTTGTATGTCATCGAAGATGCGGCCCAAGCTGTGGGTGCGAAATATCACGGGCAGCCTGCGGGCTCGGTTGGCCATGCGGCCTCTTTTAGTTTGCACCCATTAAAAAATCTAAATGCTGCAGGTGACGGGGGATTGATCACGACGGATAATGATCACTTTGCGGAACAGATCAAGTTACTGCGAAATCACGGAATAGTTGACCGTGAAAATATTAAAACTTGGGGCTATAATTCACGGCTCGACTCTGTTCAGGCTGCGATACTCAATGTGCGGCTTAAATACCTTGATCAAGTTACAGAAAAAAGACGTTATAATTCTGAATTGTATAGGAAGCTCTTAACGCAAAAAGTGCGTTGTCCAGAAGATGCGGATGGTTGTTTTGACGTCTATCATTTGTTTGTTATTCAAGTTGCTCGACGTAATGAGCTGAAAGCTTATTTGCAAACAAAAGGTATTACGACGGCTATTCATTATCCAGTTCCTATACATTTGTACAAAGCAGCTGAAGAGCTTGGTTACAGTCGTGGTAGTTTTCCGGTTTGTGAAGCGCAATCAAATGAAATTTTATCACTTCCAATCCACCAAGGCATAACAGATGAGCATATTGAATATATTTCAAGTCACATCAATACATTTATGGAGCAATTATGAGCAGGCTCAGCAAAGCTAAATCTTATGAACTGTTCTACTCTATTCTCCGTATTCGTCTGGTCGAAGAAGAAGTTGCAAAACGTTATTCAGAACAAGAGATGCGCTGTCCGGTGCATTTGAGTGTCGGGCAAGAGGCAACACCCGTAGGGGTCAGTGAGGCTTTGCGGCCGGATGATGTCATGGTGGGCACACATCGTTCACATGCGCACTATTTGGCTAAAGGCGGCTCGCTGAAGGCTTTGATTGGCGAGCTTTATGGTCGAGTCACCGGCTGTACGCGCGGACAAGGCGGGTCAATGCATTTGATCGATGTGAGCAAAGGGTTTATTGGTGCGACATCAATTGTCGGAGGCACAGTACCCGTTGGTGTTGGGGCGGCATTTGGTTTTAGTTTAAAAAAAGAAGATAAGATCGCGGTCGTAGCCATTGGAGACACAGTTGTTGAAGAAGGCGTATTTCACGAGTCTGCAAACTTTGCCGCATTAAAAAAGCTGCCTGTTATATTTATGTGCGAGAACAATGGTTATTCATGTTATTCACCGCTTAAAAACAGGCAGCCAGAAAGAGCTTTGACTGATGTAGCGGTGGCGCATGGGCTGCAACATTTTAAAATTGACGGCAATAACGTATTCGAAATTTACGATAAAGTGCAAACGATTGCGGCCGATATTCGAAAGGGCGGCGGCCCGGTCTTTATTGAATTCCCGACCTACAGATATTTAGAGCACTGTGGTCCTCACAATGATGATAATTTAAAATATCGAGACACTCAAGAGGTTGAATTTTGGATTCAAAACGACCCTCTTATAAAAGCCAAAACCTATCTGGTTCAACAGGGTTATTGGGATGAAAATGTCGAAATAGATATGAGACAAAAAATACGGAACGAAATTAATGTGGCCTTTGATGAAGCGATCAAAGCGCCATATCCTTCGATCGAAGAGCTGGGGGCTTATACTTATGCTCAATAATGAATTACGTATTTTAACTTTTTCAGAAGCCCTATGTGAAGCGACGGATCAACTTTTAAATTCGGACAGCTCGGTCTATATCATCGGTGAGGGTGTGCCGGATCCTAAAACCATATTTGGTACAACAAAAGGCCTCGTTGAAAAATATGGACCTGATCGTGTGATGGATATGCCAGTTTCTGAAAATGGAATGACGGGTATTATTCTGGGCTCGGCACTGGTTGGTTTTAAGCCAATCCTTGTTCATCAACGCATTGATTTTTCAATATATGCATTCGACCAAGTTATTAATAACTTGGCTAAGTGGTACAGCATGTTTGGTGGTCAGCAGTCGGCACCGGTGGTTATCCGAATGATTATTGGCCAGGGTTGGGGTCAGGGAAATCAGCATTCGCAAAATTTAGAAGCATTATATGCGCACATTCCAGGTCTTAAAGTCGTGATGCCGTCAAACGCAGCAGACTGCAAAGGATTATTAATTTCGGCGGTTAAGGATAAGAACCCGGTTATTTTTATTGAGCATCGTTGGTTGCACAATACGACAAGCGTCGTGCCACAAGAAATGTATGAAATACCAATTGGCAAGGCGCGCGTCTTGACCGAAGGGCAAGACATTACAATTGTAAGTTGGTCATACTGGTTACTGGAGTCGTTGAAGGCGGCTGAGTTTTTGAAAAAACAAGGAGTTTCTGCTGAGGTGATTGATTTATGTAGCTTAAGACCGCTTGATTTTGAAACAATCAAAAAATCAGTTTTAAAAACAAAAAAAATATTGGTTGTTGATGGAGCCTGGAGACAGGGTGGGTTTGCTGCCGAAATTATTACTCGAGTATGTG
>JANPAD010000085.1:0-4358 GCA_031429735.1 Bdellovibrio sp.
CGATTTTTAAGCGAAGGTGATCTTTTAAAAACTCAATGAGCCTTGCTGGTTTGAGTTCAAAGTTTTTGAAGGCTTCGTATCCGGAACCGAAAAAACCAATGATCAGGCGAATGAATAAGAATAGCAAGGCTCCGTAGCCCAACCACTGGTGAACAGTTTCGCCGTCATCGAAAACAAACAAGCTCAACAAAATAATAACCGCCATTGCCCAGTGGATTAATCGTATTCGAATCTTCCAAATCACAGTGCCAGTCATGATTTAACTACCGTACTGATTGTTTAACAATTTTGGCATCGACCGGATTAAAGTAGATTTCTACTTTTTTACCTTCTTTGTTCCAGCCATATATTTCGTAACAGCTGTCATTTGCCACTTTGAAAACTTTAATTTTGTAACCTTCAGCAACGCGATCTTCTTGAAATTTCTTTTGATCCATCCATTTAGATTTATCTTCTTTGGTGCAGATCAATTTGGCTGCGAAAGCGGGAGCTGACAATAAAACTATAATCGATACAATACTAATTTTCATAAGATCTCCTCCTTTTGACTGTATACAATCGAAGACACCCAGCAAAGAAAGAATTCACATTGCGCCACAGCAGTGATACTGTCTGGTTACGCGTAATAAAATAATAGGTTTATATAGTGCTTCTCATTTAACAAAGGAACTAAAAATGAAATTTTTAAGCTTCGTGTTGCCTTTACTTGTCTGTTTTAGTGTGCAGGCTGCAGTTAAGGTGTATTTCGTTTCACCAAAAAATAACGCGACTGTGAAGTCGCCTTTTAAAATTAAAATGGGTGTTAAAGGTATGGAGGTTTGTGAAGCGAATAAGCCAACTGACAACAAACGCTGCGGACATCATCACTTATTAGTCGACAGAGCTTTTATTGCCGAAGGCCAACCCATTCCGAAAGATGAAACCCACATACACTACGGTCAAATGCAAAAAGAGGCGGAATTGACTCTGCCCCCTGGGAAACACACTTTAACGTTACAATTTGCAGATTACGCACATATTTCGTTCGGCGAAAAACTGTCATCAACAATCACGGTCACAGTTAAGTAATTATTTAACTAAGATAAGCCTCAACGATACGTTTATCGTTGAGGAGATCTTCGCCGCGGCCTTCGATCGTCAAGTTGCCAGTCTCTAAGACGTAGGCTTTTTCAGACACTTCTAAAGCGAGCGAAGCGTTTTGCTCAACAATCAAAAGACCCAGCCCGGTTTTCTTCAATTCAACGAAACGTTCGAAAATTTGTTCGATGATAATGGGTGCGAGCCCCAATGAAGGTTCGTCTAACAGAAGCATTTCAGGTTCAGACATGAGCGCGCGTCCGATCGCCAGCATTTGCTGTTCGCCGCCCGATAAAGTACCGGCCAATTGATTGCGGCGTTCGGCCATACGCGGGAACATTTGAAACTGCTGGTCGATAAGGCCTAAAATTTTTGGCTTAGATTTTTCAAGATAAGCACCCAACATCAGATTTTCAGTGACGGTTAGGTTCGGAAAAATACCGCGGCCTTCTGGGCATAACGCGATTTTCTTTTGCAGACGTTCGGGGGCATTCAACTGAGCGATACTTTCGTCTCCACCTTCGCGGTGTAAAACGATGTCGCCTGCGTGCGGCAGCAATGAACAAAGCGCTTTCAGCGTCGTTGTTTTGCCGGCTCCGTTTGAACCGATCAGCGAAGTGATTTCGCCGGCTTTAAAGCTGAATGAAATACCTTTAACGGCTTTGATCAGTCCGTAATTCACCTGAAGGTTTTTAACTGTAATACTTTTAATTGAGTTCGCCATGTTTACGACTTCCGTTTGCCTAAGTAGGCTTCGATCACTTCGGTTGAGTTCTTAATATCGGCGGGCACGCCGTCTGCGATTTTGAGTCCACGGTTCAGCACCACGATACGATCGCAGATATTCATAACGAGCTTCATGTCATGCTCAATCAAAAGAACAGTCAGATTAAATTTCTCCTTGATGAAGCGGATCAGTTTATTCAGCTCGTCAGTTTCTTGGTGATTCATGCCTGCCGCCGGCTCATCGAGCATCAGCAAGCGTGGCTTCGTCGCCAAGGCACGCACGATTTCAAGTTTGCGCTGGGCTCCGTAAGGTAATGAAGCTGAAATTTCATTCGCGTATTTGTCGAGCTCGAATATTTTCAGAAGCTCAAGAGCCTCTTTAGACATTTGAGCTTCGATATCGCGATGGGCTTTGTTGTGCGTTAAAGAATTGAACCAGTCTGTGACCGAACCGTTGTGTTTACGTTGTTGAGCTGCCATCAGAACATTTTCAAGAACCGTCAGGTTTTTAAAAAGACGGATATTCTGAAATGTACGCGCAAGTCCATGTAAATTAACTTCAGCTGCGTTGCACGCAGAAATATTTTCGCCACCGAAAATGATGTTTCCTGTATCCGCCTTGTAAAAACCTGAAATCATATTGAACACTGTTGTTTTGCCGGCCCCGTTCGGGCCGATCAAACCAAGCAGTTCACCTTCTTTAATTTCAAAGTTCACACGGTCAACGGCTTTAAGGCCGCCGAATTGGATTGATAAGTTTTCAATTTTTAATAATGAACTCATCGTTTCACCCATCCGCGAATCGTTTCAAGAGTCAATTCTTTGCGGCCGAATAAACCTGTCGGGCGGAAAATCATCATCAGAATTAACAGGATCGGAAATACAATCATACGGATATCGCCGACGGGGCCTGTCGGTAGGCTTCGCAGCAACTCAGGTAAGAAGGTCAGAATCAGCGCGGCCACGATAGAGCCGCTCAGCGAGCCGAGGCCGCCGAACACGGCATAAATCAAAATTTGCACCGAAATATTAAAGCCGAATGAACCCGGACTGATGTAACCCAAGTGATGCGCGTAGAAGGCGCCACCAAGGCCTGCAAAAAAACTTGATATGACGAATGCCCGACGTTTTGTTTTCGCGACATTCAAACCCATAACTTCAGCCGCGATATCATCTTCGTTAACGGCCCAAAGATTGCGCCCGAACCATGAAAACTTGAGGCGGTACATAATCATAAAGGTCAAAGTCAGAAGAGTGACCGCAAAGCCGTACGATAAAAAGAAGTCCGGAAACTTTGTAATGCCGTTGTAACCGCGCGGACCGCCGACGTGATCCCAGTTCAAAAGTACAACCCGAACGATTTCAGACATACCTAAGGTGACGATAGCCAGATAGTCACCTTTCAGTCTAAACGAAGGAAGTGAAATCAGGTAACCCGCGAAAGCCGCTACAATAGCGCCGGCTAAAACCCCGACCGGAATCAGCATCCATTCGCCACCGAATAATTCTTTATTCAGAACCGCAGATGTATAGGCGCCGATCGCCATCAAGCCCGCATGACCTAAAGAGAACTGATCGGCTAAACCCGTAATGAAATTCAGGCTGAGCGCCATAATGGCATTCACCATGAAGCTAACAAAGATGGCTTGAATGTAGGAGTTTAGAAAAAAATTAAGAATAACTCCCAGAACAATTACGCTGACTAGAAAAATTCCAAATTTTTTCATATTAGATTTTCTCTTTTCTTGTCGTTCCGAACAAACCTGTCGGTTTGTAAAGTAAAACAATAATCAGAATCGAAAATGAAAGAGCGTCTTTGTAAGTCGATGCGCCATAACCGACGAGATAGTATTCGCCAAGGCCCAACAAGAACCCGCCGACAACTGCGCCGTGCAAGCTGCCGATTCCGCCGAAAACTGCGGCCACGAAAGAGCTGGTTCCGATTTTAACACCCATCAACGGATCAATTTTAGGATACTTCGTTGACACCAGAACGGCTGCGATACCCGCCAAAGCCGAACCGATCAGGAACGTCATCGAAATAATTTTGTTATTGTTGATGCCCATTAACGGAGTCATGTCAGGGCGCGTACTTACAGCGCGCATCGCGCGGCCCGTCTGAGTCCGGTAAACAATAAAACTTAAGACCGCGAGAGAAACGAAGCTGACGAAGTAAATCAGAATGTCGATCAGATGAATCGAGATATCAGCAACCGTAAAAACAACCTTATCCTCAATTAGTGTCGGAAAGCTTTTTGGATCTGCCCCGAAAATAATCTGACCACCGAATTGAAAAAGAATACTAACGCCTATGGCAGTAATCAGCGAGTTCATTTTTGGTGAATTACGTAATGGTTTGTAAGCGAGCCGCTCAACACAAAAGCCGACCAGCGCTGCAATTAAACATCCGCTCATCAGGCCAATGGTAAAATTAATGGGCGACGGTGTATCGAGCCCCAGGAAGCGTGCCATATAGAAGGCGGCAAATGCACCCATCATATAAATTTCGGAGTGGGCAAAGTTGATCATGGTCAGGATGCCGTAAACCATGGTGT
>JANPAD010000086.1:0-9132 GCA_031429735.1 Bdellovibrio sp.
CTTTTTCGAAGACTGCATCAGTGAATTGAGAATAACTAAAGAAAATCAATTTACTGTCTAATAAAAAAACTCTTTTAAAATTACAAAACAAATAAATAAGCGCTGATCTCGAACTAAAAAAATGTGAGATCGAAACGCTAGACTAAAAACCTATTCTTTGCTGAAAACTTGCGCAGCCGCAGGTCGGCTGTTAAATTCTAAATTCTTTTAAATTGATCAACATGTCTCGAAACCCGCCATAGCAGCGGCTTTCAAACACCGCAACTGTTTATAAACAGTCGGTTAACAAATTACCCTCACAAGGAGTAGTCATGAGTAAGAAATTTAAATATACGGCTTTGCTTTGCGCTTTTTCGACATTAACATTTTTTGGTTGCGCAGGTTCAGACGGAAGCAGCCCTTCAACGTCACAGGATTCCGCTAGTTCGTCTCCATCAAATGGTTCTGTCGCAAATCCCAATCCTGGAAGCCCGAATACCATTTATGGAGTAACGGTCGATTCAGTCGTAAATGTCGCGGGCATAGTAGATTCTTTATCGAAGCTAGCTTATAAGCCAACCACTCGGATTGTGTTCGATGAAGGTGCGAGTGCATCTGCTTATACAAACGCAGCTTCTCAAATTCACAATGTCAGTTTTGTAATGGGCGAAATATTAGATTCTTTTTATGTTAAAAATATAACGGCGGCCGATTACCTGACGCGAACGAAAGACTATCTGGATACCCTTGGAAACAATGTCGACATCTGGGAAATCGGTAATGAAATTAATGGTGAATGGCTTGGCGCAGCGCCGGACGTAGTTGCAAAAATGAACGCGGCCTATACCGAAGTTAAATCGCGTGGAAAAAATGCGGCAATGACGCTTTACTATAACGAAGGTTGTTTTGAGACACCAGCAAACGAAATGTTTACTTGGGCCGCTGCCAATGTCAGCGCCGATATGAAACAGAACCTCGACTACGTGTTCATAAGTTATTACGAAGACGATTGTAACGGCTTGCAGCCCGATTGGCCGACTGTGTTTCATAAGTTAGCTTTGATGTTTCCGAACTCAAAAGTCGGCTTTGGTGAGGCGGGCACTAAAACTGCGGCCAACAAACAGGCTTTCATAACTCGCTATTACAATATGGTTATTAACGAGCCAAATTTCGTCGGTGGATATTTCTGGTGGTACTTCTTACAAGACTGTGTACCTTCGACAAATCCACTTTGGACTGTTTTTAACAACGCCATTCAATAATAAAGAAGTAATTCTGGATTGAAAATTTTGATTTTTTAAAGCCCTCTCGTCACTGAGAGGGTTTTTTATTTTTAACGCCGGTTCCAAAAATTATGACCACGAGAAAAAGTACGATGAGAGAAGTAATTGCGGTGATTCAAGAGACACCCATCGCATCAATGTTCTCCGCTTAAAAGGACATTTAAAATTGATGTGACAGTGTGCCCTTATTGCGGCGGGCGCCTAAAGCAAATCGCTGTTATTAAAGACAAAGCGGCAGCTAAAACATTTTTAGAGAAGTTAAAAGAAACCACAATATTTAATCCGTTAGAAGAGATCTGGGAAAAAGACCCACCCATGTTTAGTGAACTTCAAGATGAGTTTGATTAGCACGGACCGTGGTAATTTGGACCATGAAGTGAATTCCTATGCCAAAAGCTAAAAATCATAAAAAATGCCGTTTATTTTGCGGGTAAACTGAGCTCCCAGTGGCTCTGGTTAAAAAGCGATTCAAAAATCCCGGCCATTTATGCGTTTTCACGCTATTTGATTTCGGCCGGTATCAACCTGACTCTTTAGCTGAGATTCAGATACCTGAAAAACCGTTAGGAATAGTGAAGGCGGTAGGGCTCGGAAATACCCCTCAATTACCAAGCAACTGCGTATCTTACATATTTGCACTTTTGACCTAGATTGAATAGTATAACTCAATGGAACAATATCGGCGTGACATAGATGGCTTAAGAGGATTCTCAATCATTGTCGTTGTCTTATACCACGCGTTTCCAAATTTTTTCGAGAACGGCTATGTCGGTGTTGACATATTTTTTGTCATTTCCGGCTATTTGATTTCTTCAATCACCTTAAGGGAGTTGGAACAAAACAATTTCAGCATCTTGAATTTTTATTTAAGACGAGTTAAACGAATTTTCCCGGTTGCCCTTTTGGTTTTAGTATTTTCAACTGCAATTGCTTTGCTGACTTTAACTCACAGCGAATTTTCAAAATTTAAAGACTCCTTAAAGGCTGCGATTCTATTCTATACCAACTATCAATTAGAATTTGAAGCCGGATATTTTAATGTATCCAGCCAGCTTAAGCCACTCATGCATTACTGGTCGTTGGCAGTTGAGGAGCAATTCTACTTTGCGTGGCCCGTCCTCTTGTTCTTAACTGCAAAGGCTAAAAGCAAAAACCTTTTGAATTTTATTATAGGCGCCGTGGGCGCAGCTTCATTTCTGTGGTTTATATATTCGAATATCGTGTTAGATCACAACTCAACAGGAAACTTCTATTATTCACTGGAGGTGCGCCTCTGGGAAATTTTAGCTGGGGTCGGAATCACGTTTTGCCAAGCTGGCCACAGATTTCGTCAAAAACTTCTGCAAGCAAATGAAAGGCTCTTTTTTAACCCCTCCTTCGTTGGCCTTCTTTTTATTTTAGTGGCTCTTGTCGTCCCCTCTAGGGTAGGGCCAAGCTTCTTTGCGGTCAGCGGCGCGGTATGTATCATTTTAAATAATCGAAATACATTTTTTGCCAAATTTCTAACATCAAATATTATGGTGAAACTCGGTCTGATGAGTTACTCGCTATATTTGTGGCACTGGCCGTTTTTGTCATTCCTAAGAATTTATAAAGCCGACGTTGGTGAATCCGTTAGAATGATAGCAGTAGCCGTGGCCATCGTTTTTTCGTTCATTACCTATACTCTTATTGAAAAACCGCTCAAAGCTCAAAGTTGGTCAGTGAGAAAAAGTGAAAAAGTATTTCAGAGTTTCGGAGTGGGTCAGGCGGCAGTATTATTGACCTGCTACCTCATTCTGCTTTCCATTCAATTTTTTATACGACCTGGCAACTTATCCGATCCCGAACATCTTTCCGATATCAAACCGAGGCTCTACGCTACTCCTAGCTGTCTACTTGAGAGAATCGACAAAGACTACGTTCCAAAATCTATGCGATTTTGTAATTCCAGTGCCGCATCGGTTTCAAAACAAGGGTTAATTGTGGGCGACAGCCACGCTAACGTTGTCATGGATGGAATTGTACAAGTTAGTAAAAATATGACATGGCACTTGGTCGCGCATAATAGTTGTTTGCCCTATTTGGGCGAAACTAATAACGGGGAAGTCGATTGTGGCAATTACATGGCTAAAGCCATCCGATTTGCCATAGCTGAACACTACAGTTATATCATTTTTTCTGTGGCGAATAATACTTTTCAATCGATGGTTCGTTTGCAAGGTTTGGCCATGATCCGCGAAACTTTTATAAAAGAATTACAGTGGATGAATGCAAAAGAAGGAATTCCAAAATTAATTATTATAGACCCAAGTCCTGAGTTTAGGATTCATCCCACGGGCTGCGCTAGATCTCGTCCGGATTTCATCCAACAATATATAAGTTCCATTTCATATCTATGCGAATTGAAAACTTCGGATTGGTTCCAAACCTCAAAAGTTTTGCGCGATCTGTATTTGGACTTAAAAAGTGAATTCCCGAAAGTAGAGTTGATTGAACCCACAAAATCAGTGTGTTCGGGTGCAATCTGTCGATCTGGCCCTTATTTTTATAGTGACAATACGCACCTGAGCTTTCAAAGTTCAATAAAATTGGCGACCTATTTAAACGAGAACATTTTTCTAAAATGAAAGAAACTCCGATCGAGGCTCCGCATCAGGGAATAACAAAAGAGAGGCGCTGGTGGCTCCGCCGGCCCGGCATCCAAGGACTCAGACCAAAAATTGCTGTGAAATAGATTGAGGGCTGGACTGTACCGCCAAACTTTCGAATGGTGGCTCTTTTTATGCATGGATCCAAATTAACGCAGGCCTCTTGCTTTGAAAAAGTTAAAAGAAATTTAATCTTGAATTTTCACTTTAACTTCGGGAAGATTGAACAATGTTAAAAATAAGATTTCTTAAAATCGTAAATTGTTTTAAATTGGTCAGTGTCGCTTTTCTCTTTTTTCCAGTTTCAGCCAAGGCAGACGTCTATTTGCGCGATTGGTTAACTAATCCTCTCAACGAATGCTTGAATACCAAAGTTCAGAGTTTAGTTCAGGCAGATGACAACACTAAAGTTACTTTTTTGGAATATTCAGTTAAAGACAGACCTCAACCATTTGAAGTGGTGGATGCAAGGTTTTTGATTCGGAAAGTTTTGCAGAATCAGGCGCAACTTTTGAATTTAGAACTAGCGGCCGCTGCTACATTTAATTGGGCCCCTTTCCCGGAAAACAATTTCTATTTAGGTTTTCGGACGGAGCAGGTAAACCCAACCGTCGTAGTACGGAAAATCAACTCATCTGCAGAGAATATGACGTTAGACATTAGCGACTGTCTTAGCCTTTAATAGGATTTGTTGCCGTTAGCGGAAATAACTTTTAATAATTATAGATTAAGAGTGCTTGTGCTTTGCGGATCGAATGGAAATATAAATCAAACTCGGAAACTTGTGATAAATTAAAGTCTGATTCCCCTATGATCGGGTAGAACTTAATGGGTAGTGCCGAACAAATAAAAGATGAGAGAAAAAATTAGGGTGACGTAAAAGACGCTCATCTACGAAATGTTCCCCACGCAAGAATATCAATAATAAAGCCATTTTCAAACTACGACTGGTTTAGGGACAAAGATTTTTTAACCGACCAATATGTAAAGAATCAAAAGTCCACAGCCCAGATCGCCCGGGAAATTGGCTGTGCCAGATCCACTGTCGTTAAGTTTCTCTTAGAGTTCGGCGTTGAGCTGAGAAAAGATGGGCTGCCTCACTATCATAGATCCCAACTTGCTTATGGTGAAAAACTTTACGGTGGGAGAGTCGTGCCACATCTTGCTGAACTCCGAATTGTGACCAAGTTCATGGAACTACGACGCGAGGGTTGCACATACGGAGAAATAGCATGGTGGGCGAATCAAAACGGCGTTCCGACCAAAAACCGCACTGGCTGGTGGGATCGGCGTACGATTTTTGAGATATTACGCAGAAACGGTGTAGGTTCCTGAATACCGGAGTTCGCACGCCATTTCGGTTAATTGTGGCCGAGTAGGGCGACCTAATTTACAGGACTGTTGCTTTAAATAAAACATATGAGACTTGGCTCTTAAATTCGCTTTAATTGATACAGTTCAAGTCTTTCTGGTTTGGTCGATATTACAGATATTACAGTTGTTGCAGATGCTACAGATAGATGCTATATTAAGCAGATGGAGGTTTTATATGACAAGACCCTTATTGAAAGAAGCGGAAGAGAATGAACTTCGTAAAATTCAGTCCCATCTAAATTTTAAAAACGCCGATTCAAAAAATAAAATTATCGAACTTCCCGTTGCGGAAGCTAAACAGTTGTCGGATCTAATTAAGGAAATTTTAAACCTTCATCCAATTGTTATTGAAGAGGAAAGCCTATCACCGAATGAGGCCGCAAAGATTATTGGTATTTCTCGCCCGCTGATTTATGAAATGCTAAAAAATAAATCCTTAATCGGACACTTAAATGGAACGCATTGGAATATACAAAAACGCTCCGTAATTGAATATATCAAAAATCGTGACAAGGCATCTCGGGCAGTATCAGCTATGGATGAGGATGGTTTTGGTCTAGATTGATGAAAAAAGTTTTTTTGGATGCAAACGTTTTATATTCCGGCACCTGCCGGAGTTTGTTTATTTGGCTTCATGCAAATAAAGTCGTTGAAATATATTGGTCTCAATTAGCCTGGGACGAAGTCTTTAGAAATTTTGAAATAAACAATGATGTAGAGACGGGCGCTAAATTTCAAACGTCAATGCAGAAAAATGCTATTGATAAATATCCAGAATACATGGTGCGCGTAGCTTCATATACTCCGGCTGGCCTCAAAGATAAAGATGATGAGCATATTTTAGCCGCCGCAGTTCAGGCAAACACAGATTTTTTATTAACGAATGATGTGGTTTTACTTTCAGAAAATCTCTCCGCAAAAATTTATGTTAAATTAATTAAACCGGACGACTTCTTAGTGGATGAGGCGGCGTTATATTCCCCGGAAGCGATCAAACAGTCGGTTGAAGACCATATTAATAACCTTGCTAAAACTAAACCAAGTCGAAGTGATTATTTGGAAAGCCTTAAAAGAAGCCAATTGGGTAGGTTTGCAGCGTGGTTGGAGGGTAATTAATATTACTCTCACGCGAGATGCTCAAAACAACGCTGTTTTGGTTGGCGTGATGAGATCGGTCGGATGACGATTTAGTAAAACAAATTCAATTATGGAAGGATTGAGGTATTTAAAAATGTGCGGCCCCTGCTTCAGACTGGAGTTGCAACTAAAGATCTCAAAATGACACTCAAAATGAGACTTTCATTTTAACCAAGCAGTTTTAAATTTGCTATTACTTCGTCAGGAGTAAGCTGTTAGTTGCGCTGTATTCGAGTTAATCAGGTCTTTATTTTGCAACGTGATAGTTATGTTTAAAAACTTTGTGACCGTTTCGTTTTCGATCATGCTGGCAAGCCTTCATCTTTTCGCACAAAAAGCAGATTTAATTTACGATTATCCTTTAGATACCCATGTTCATTACCTTTCTCCCGTTTTTAAACTGGGAAGTTCTGATCATCAGTTGTTTTTTAAACAAAGCAAATTTGAAAAAGCCTTTTTAATTTCGTCGGCCTATGGTGTGCGCGGTGATCTGACCCAGGCCAGTGATTTAAGTTTAGTGCGACAAATTAATAATGAAACAGCACAAATTGCGGCGGCAAGTGATTCAAGATTCTTAGGTCTTTGCGGTTATGCCATGACCTGGAAACGCGGTTTGCCGGAATTAGTAGAATGCCTAGCTCAACCGCATATGATCGGTGTTAAAATTCATACAGCAGACACCATGACAGCAATCAGTGATGGCACTCATTATGCCGAGTTGGAAGAAGTTTTTAAAACAATTGAAAATTTTAAACCCGTGGTTTTATGGCATGTACTGTCGCCGCCGGCCATTAATAAAGATGACTTTTTAAACAAAGAGATTCCTTTGTTGCTGAAGCTCATAACTAAGCATCCTCGAATTCAGTTTGTAATGGCTCATTCTCTATATTCAGCCGAAGGCGTCAGCCGGCTGGCCGAATTGGGGGGCAGGCTTAACTCAAATAACCTGTATTTGGAAATTTCAACGTTGTATGGCGGTGAGGGTGATTTAAGACCTGAATACGTAAGTGCCTGGCGCCAGTTAGGCATGAGTAAGATTTTATTTGGTACAGATCTTGGCCTTGAAGGTGACGGAGTACAGCAATCTTTTGCTAAGCGGGTCGAAAATTCTGTGCTCCTTTCTGATAAAGAAAAAAATCTGATTTTAAGGATTAATGCTTTCAATCTTTTAGAAAAAATAACTAAAAAGCTGGGGCCATAATTATGAATGCGTATCTTCTTGTGATTTTGGCTGTATTGGTGAGCCTCAATGGTCAGACCGCAGGCGCGTCTTCCAGATGCCAGGATTTAAAAAACAAGGCTCAAGCTCTTGTTCAAAAGGCAGATGCTCTTTTTAATTTAGATATTACGGTGACCATGATAACCAGGCCAGCCTCCGGTGCGGCCTACACAAAGTTGTCGCTACAGGATTCAAATGCAGCTCACCAAGACGCCGCAGGTAAAGAGACCTTACAGATACCAGACCCTTGCCTAATGGAAGAAAAGTTACCTTCGGATGACTTTTGGGCGCTGCTGATTATGCATGAGTTTTCCCACAAGATTATAGACCGCGAAATGCTGACCTGCGTACGGGCTCATCTGGATTTAAATGGTGAGGCGGTGCCGGGTCTGGCTCTCGATACGTCACAAATTAACCATACAAATATTTTTGTTCTGGCCGCTAAAATTTTAAATCATTTTGGTTATGATAATATCAAAGCAGCGACCGAGATGAAAGACTATTTTGACGAAGCCATGGCTGCAGGCCAACTGGACGGGGATTCGTACCTGGCTTTAAGAGGTGTTGAAAATCATCTGCTATCAATAGGCCCCACCACTAGTTTTAATTCGGGCTCAGATTTTTTAGTTGGCGAGTACTTTGATGGTTTAGAAATTATTGCACCCATGCTGGAGCTACGGTATCCAAACTCAAGTCTGATCACTGATATCGAAAAAAGTGCAGCATTGCATAAAGGAAACTGCGTTCTCTACAAACCCGAACTGATCCGTCGGTCGGTTGAGAATTGGCGTTCTCTGAAGGCAGCCGAGTAGTCTATTGGTAGCTTAGTGACCGAAGCCCGTGAATCTGGGGAACAAAATAACGATGAGAGGATGAATTGGGGTGACGTAAGAGACGCCCATCGCCTCAATGTTCCCCACGCAAGAATATCAATAATAAAGCCATTTTCAAGCTACGACTGGTTTAAGGATAAAGATTTCCTTTTTGATCAATATGTAACAAAACAGAAGTCCTTAGCTCAGGTCGCCCGCGAAAGTGGCTGTGCGAGGTCTACAGTGGTGACGCGCCTAATGGAGTTTGGCATAGAAATTAGGCAGGATGGGCTACTACCACATTATCCAAAACCAAAAACAGCCTACGGCGAAAAAACCTATGGAGGAAGGGTTGTTCCGCATCTAGGAGAGCTTCAAATAATAGAACAGTTTTTCGAGCTACGTAAGCAGGGGCTGTCATATGAAAAGCTTGCTAGGTGGGCTAATCAAAATCAGATACCAACTAAAAATAGGGTTGGCAGATGGGACCGGCGAACGATTTATCAGATATTAAATAGTGTTAAGAAATAAGTGCTCGCCCGACAAGCGTGAACATACAATGAAACATTGAGCTCTGAGTTCCCTACATAATTGGCCGAGCTCCCTTTGGACTTTAATTTTCAAGCTTAGTGGCTGCGCCCTTCGTAAAACCTGAAGTGACTTCATTTTTATGTGCGGCAAATGCAGCTAAGACTTCG
>JANPAD010000087.1:0-4683 GCA_031429735.1 Bdellovibrio sp.
ATATAAATGGCGGTAGCGTGTTTACCGTTAAACTGATCGGAGCTGAGCTTCTGGTCGGAAATGATCCCACTAAAGTAGTCACTTTAGATGGCACATATGCCGGCAAAATCATTACAATACGCAGCTGTACACCGTAATTACAAAATAACCATCTTACACTTTTAAATTCGACTAAGGCGCTGAAAGGCGCCTTAGTCGTTACTGCCCTTAAGCGCCGCAATCCAGACTTCTTCCATCGTTGCGACCGAACGTCCCGCTTCATCGAAGGCTTCAGATACAACAAAAAGTTTACGGTTTTGAATGTCTTTGTACCGTGTTTCGATACGGACTTTTCCGCCGGTGACTGGAGCGGCATATTTGATCGTGGCCGTGCCCGTTGCTGCATACTTAAATTTGGTTCGGTCGATTGTGAAGTGAACGAATGCGCCCTGCGAGGTATCCATCAAGGTGAACAAAGCCCCGCCATGCAGAATTCCGTTCGGATTAAAATGTTTTGGCGACACGGTGTATTCACTGATGCACTCTTTGTCGGTTAAACTGATGAATTGATGATCGAACAAATTACCCATGTGATTGTGTTCGTCAAATGACTTCAGATAATCTGCTGCGTTCATTTCACACACCTTTTTTTTGAGTTAAGTATTGAACCAGAAGCCCCACTAAAATAGCCCAGAAGGCTGAACTGACCCCGAAGATCGTTAAGCCTGAAGCGGCAATCACAAACGTCATAAAGCTGGCTTCTTTGTCATCCGGATGGCTAAGTGCCTTTTCAAGACTCGAGCTAACTGTGCCTAGCAAAGCCAAGCCCGCAATGGCCGTAATCATCTCTTTCGGAAAAGCCGCAAAAAGCGATGTCACCGTACCGGCAAATAAACCGATGATGACATACAAAAATCCTGATACAACAGCCGCAACGTAGCGACGGTTACGATCCAGGTGTGCATCAGGCCCCATCGCGATAGCCGCGGTAATTGCAGCGTAGTTTAAAGAAAAACCGCCGAATAATGCCGTCAGCATATTCATCAGACCAAGCCCCGTCAGTGATGGCGAAATAGGCGTTTGAAAATGATGAGCCCGCATAACCGAAATACCTGTCAAATTTTGCGAAGCCATGTTCACGACAAACAACGGGACGGCCAAACTGATAACGGCCGCAATTGAAAAACTGGGTTGCACAAAATGAAACTGCGTCAGTGCTAAATCAATTTCACTCGGTTTTAAAATTCCCGAACTGACTGCGATAACGCAACCCACAAGTAACACATACATCATTGTAAACCGCGACGTAAAACGGCGACCGGCCAAGTAAACAATCAACATCAAACCGACAAGCAGCGGAGCTACTTTCAAGGCACCGAACAAATCAAGGCAAAAGTGCAGCAACACGCCGGCTAACAAGGCCGAAGTCAGCGAAATCGAAATACGACTCATTATTTTTTCAAACCAACCTGTCACACCGAACAAAAAAACCAGAAACGAACTCAAAACAAACGCACCGACCGCTTCATTGATGCTGAAACCAGGCGCTGCGGCCACCAGCAAAACCGCACCGGGCGTCGACCATGCCATCAGAACCGGAGCTTTGTAGTAAAAGGAAAAACCGATTGTCAGCAGCCCCATACCGATACAAAGCGCCCCCAGCCACGACCCTGCCTCGGCTGTCGTTGCACCGTAAGCCTGGGCCGCCTGAAAAACGATAACTGCAGAACTCGTCATCCCGACCAAAACAACAATCCACCCGGCGATCGCGGCAGAGAATGAAAAGTCTTTTTTGAAAGTGGCTAACAAATTCATACAGTTATTGTCATGGAACTGACTTAGAGTCGCAACCGAATTTATCAATCAGAGTCGACGGCTCAATCAAGATCGAAATCAAACGTTCAGCAAAATAAAATGCCGTTTTTTTTCAATGCCGCCTGAAGGTAACTGCGGGATGGCCGATCCTAGTTTTGGCTCAATCAAAATGCATCTCTTGTTGCACCGTGACCCGAAACAGGACCTGGCACTAATTGGTGCGGCCGGAGGGATTCGAACCCCCGACTCCTTGGTTCGAAGCCAAGTACTCTATCCAGCTGAGCTACGGCCGCATTTTGAAGTGTTATTAACTATTATTCGAAATCTGTCGATCATCAAGCCAAATCAACTTATTGGGCACGTTGTTGACCGAAACTTCGGTTCTTTTAAATTGAGCCGCAAGGGCTTTTTGCAAATGTTCGATGGCTTCTACAAGACCGGTCTCGAAATCGTGTTTTTTAAAGCTTGCCTGCAATTTGTGAAGAATTTCGTGAGTGAGCTCATCCATGCCTGCAAAGTTACTCCGCGGGTCAGGTCTCAGTACAATCTGCCGCTCCATAACCGAGATATAAAGCATCAGGGAATTTTGCGATTTCACTTCGTGTAAACGTTGTTTGAAATAGAAGAGCTCTGCCGCAGCCATAACCTGCTTTGTACGTTCACTCGGCGAAATAAAAAATCGGTCAATCCGGTCTGACTTATCCAGAATAAACCCCAGAACAAAAGAAATGAACGGAGCCGCTACGTAGAATGGCCAGTGTGGCATCCAGCTGTCCGCTAGGTAAGTCTGAAACAAAGGTTCAATGCTGCCAATTAGAAAGACCATAATCAAAAGTGAAAGCACCACGGTGATATGTTCAACATATGACGACCTATGCGCAATAACCGGAATAAATTCAAAGTCTATTTCTTTTTCGAAGCTTTCTATAGCCGCTTCGATACGGGCCTGATTAATCTGTTTAATTTTTTTCTGAAAAAACATCTTTACCAACTCCCGCTCGCGCCGCCGCCTGAAGAACGTCCACCGCCACCCGACCACGAGCCACCGCCACCCGACCCACCGCCGCCACCGCCACCGCCACGCATGGCTGAAAACAGAAGCATGAGGGCCAAAGACGGATTCATCATAAAAATGATGAGCCAGATTCCACCCACGATGATAATAATCCAAAAGCCGCCTTTTTTCCCGGTTTTACTTTCGGCGTTTTTTTGCCACTCCGCTTTTTGAGCAGGGTCCGTATTGGTCAGGTAATTTTCAATCGTCAGTACGCCTTGGGCGACGCCCAAACCGTATTCACCGCGCATAAAGTAAGGTCGCACAACATCTGAAATAATTCGTTTCCCAACGACGTCGGGCATATCGCCTTCAAGACCCTGCCCAACTTCAATCCGCATACGCATTTCATTGGGAGCTATCAAAAACAAAAGACCGCGATCGGTTTTTTCATCGCCCAGCTTCCATTTGTCAAAAACCTGAATAGCCACAGAATCAATGCTGTCGCCCTCTAAAGATTTAATGACATAGACTTGCAGCTGAATACCGGTATTTTTACGGAATTCAGAAAGTGCGCTTTCAAGCTGGCGCTGCGTACTTACACCGAGTGTGCCGACCTCATCAATGACCGGCGAATCTAATGACGGTATCTCAATAGCCTGCACCGAGCCGGCAAACAGGCTTAAGCAAAGAAATATAAATGCTAAGTTAAATTTTAAAATCACGTAAAGCTAAATAAGAACTTAACTTCTGGTGGTTTTTCGATTTTTTGTTTCTCGTCGGCTTCAACATCCCACTGAGCCATTTTTTGGTGATTATACATGATCGAATTTGTCCAGCTTGTCGGCGGTACCGTCACTAAATTATTGAAACCTTTAATTGTTTCAATATAACGGTTGCGGGCGACAGTGATACGATTTTCAGTTCCTTCAAGCTGCGCTTGTAAATCACGAAATTGGGTATCAGCTTTTAAGTCCGGGTATCTTTCAGAAACCATCATCAAACGTCCCAAAGCCGAAGACAATTCGCCTTGTGCTTTACGGTAAGTTTCAAGCTGTTGCGGAGTTGCATCCTTCACATCAACGGTAATTTGCGTTGCTTTAGCACGCGCTGAAATAACCGATTCAAGAGTTTCTTTTTCGTGTTTAGCGTAACCACTGACTGTGCTCACTAGATTCGGAATCAGATCAGAGCGGCGTTTATATTGATTCGTCACTTCGGCCAAAGACGCTTCAACTTCATTCTTTTGCGTTGGGATACTTTGCATACCGCAAGAGCTTAAAGTAACGAGAGCTGTTAAAACTAATAATAACTTCATAAGTCCTCCAAAGACTTGAGCTTACTGAATATCCCGGTGACCCACAACTGCAACCGTGCTAGTTTAGCCATCATGCAGCTTCGCTTCCAAGAATTTGATGAATTTTTAGCCTTCAATAAGCCATTTGGGGTCAGAACTCATAAGGTGGCCGACGGCCAGCTTGGTTTTATTGAAAATCTTGAAGAAAACCTGCAACGCGAGCTCTGGGTTGTGCACCGACTTGATAAAGAAACCTCAGGCGTAATTCTTTTTGCTAAAAGTAAACAAGCCGCTGCTGACTTGTCGGCCTTGTTCGAAGCCCACCAAATTAAAAAAACCTACCTTTTTTTAACAGACAGACCTCATTCAGACACACATTTCAAAATCGAATCTTACATTGAAAAGCAAAGTGAGTTTTTCGTTAACGTGGATGGAAAGCCGGCCAACTCTGAAACGACTTTAGAATTCGTTCAGGCTGTTGGCCCGTATTTTTTATGGCGAGCCCTTCCTAAAACCGGCAAGCCTCACCAAATCCGTTTGCACGCCCAAAAAGCCGGTTTGTCGATTCTGGGCGACGATCAGCATGGCGGGTCGTGGC
>JANPAD010000088.1:0-2541 GCA_031429735.1 Bdellovibrio sp.
ACGGTGCATGATTATATCACGGACATGATATTTTTTGTCCATTCTAAAAACTAACTGCCATGTTTCCTCTGAATGATTTTTACCTTTTTGAATAATGTAGGCAGGATAAGTATCAATAAAATAAAATCCTTCGTTTGGCCCAAACATAGCCCGAATGTCTTCATAAGATTTACCGACGAGGCTCTTGTCGGTCATGAGAGAGTAGGCCATTTTTGATTTTACGTCATAAGAACTTTCTTTAAACTTTTTAAGCTCAAAGGGTTCGCTACCCCATTTTTCTTTCACCTCGCGAGGTGAAAGTGTTTTTCCGCCCCAAAAAGACTGAGCATACAAAAAGATGGAAAAAATAAAAATGACGAAAACTCCAGATGCAATAAGGATTTTCTTCAAGGAAGTCCTCCTGATTGAGAATAATTAGGTTTGATTATAACAAATTTGTTCAATTTTAACTGCGTAATAAAAGATTCTTTGATGGCTAGGTCTGTTTTAAATTTACTTTTGTCTCTTTGAAAATCCAACAACCCTAAACGATTATTTGCTAAATCCATTCCTTGTTCGTTTTTAGGCTCCAGTGGATTATTTTCATGTGCACTTAAAACGGTTTCAGCATCCTTATCACCAATTTCTCGACTTAGTAGGATTGACCATACGTAATGTCTACACGCATCGCTTTCGTCATTCATATCGCTAAAAGTATATATTTCGAGGCAAATACCTTCAGCCTTCCAAGACTGCTTATACGCAATAGCGCAATTAACAGGATTAGCTTTGCAAAAAGAAATCTCATCTTCTGTTAGTCCGTAAAAATTTTCTTTAGGTTCTCTGACGGTTTTTTTACATAAGCGTTCGCATTGGTTATGACACATATACGTAGCCATATCCACTTTAGCTACACGACAAAGCGATTCGCAATTTTTATCTCTTTTTATTTTAAGTGAACTAAACCAATCTTCACAAGCAACCGCAGGAAGACCAAGAAAAATAGCAATAATTAAGGATGAATTTATTAAAAACACACCCCTATTGTGTCACGCATAACAAAGGGAGTAAATAGCCTAATGCTTCATATTTACGTTTGCCACCACCTAGTTTCCAGAGTTTATGAATCGGAAAAAATATTGGGCTGAATAGCAAAATTTAAATCCAGCAACTCTGAACGTGTCGTTCAACCGCGACTTCTTTGGCGAGTTCGTAACCCGAATCCAAATGGCGGAAGATTCCCATGGCAGGATCGGTTGTGAGGACTCGTTTTAGTCTTCGAGCTGCGGCATCCGTACCGTCGGCAACAATCACTTGCCCTGAGTGCTGTGAGTAACCCATACCAACACCACCACCGTGATGGAGGGCAACCCAGGTTGAACCACTTGCAACGAGCGCCATGGCACTGAGCATTGGCCAATCACTGACAGCATCCGATCCATCTTTCATAGCTTCGGTCTCACGGTTCGGGCTTGCGACCGAGCCGCAGTCTAAATGATCGCGGCCGATCACGATGGGCGCTTTCACTTTACCTTCTTTGACGAGTTGATTTAATAATAATCCCGCTTTTTCGCGCTCGCCGTACTCAAGCCAGCAGATGCGGGCCGGTAGTCCTTGAAACTGAATGCGCTCACTGGCCATATCAATCCAGCGGATGAGATCTTTTTTGTGCGGGAATAATTCTTTCATCGCCTTATCGGTCACATGAATGTCATTCGGGTCTCCGGATAAAGCAACCCAACGAAACGGACCGCTGCCTTTGCAGAATAATGGACGAATGTACGCAGGCACAAAACCCGGGTAATCGAACGCATTTTTAACGCCGTAATCGAATGCGCGCGCGCGTAAGTTATTACCGTAGTCGAAAGTGATGGCGCCGCGTTTTTTCATCTCAAGCATACCTTCAACATGTTTAGCCATGGCTTTATTGGCCGCATCTAAATAGGCTTTTTGATTTTCAAGTCTAAAAACCTCAGCCGTTTCAACCGTGTAGTTTTCAGGAATGTAACCCACTAAAGGGTCATGGGCTGAAGTTTGATCTGTTAATATATCAGGTATGAAACCTTTTGCGATCATCTGATGAATGATCGTTGCCATATTACCGAGAAGCGCAACTGACTTGGCTTCTTTTTTATCGGCATAATCGCGCACCCGTTTGATGGCTTCATCGATATCCGTCACGGCTTCGTCGACATATTTAGTTTTCAGTCGCTTTTCGATACTGACCGGATCGATTTCTACAGCCAATACAGTCGCTCCGGCAAAAACTCCCGCAAGAGGTTGGGCGCCGCCCATGCCGCCAAGACCTGCGGTTAAAATAATTCGACCGGCAAGACTGCCGCCGAAATGTTGGCGACCGACTTCCGCAAATGTTTCGTATGTGCCTTGCACAATACCTTGCGTACCGATGTAGATCCATGAACCGGCCGTCATTTGACCGTACATCATCAAACCTTTTTTATCGAGTTCGTGAAAGTGTTCCCAGGTAGCCCACTTCGGAACTAAATTTGAGTTGGCAATCAAAACGCGAGGTGCGTCTTCGTGTGTTTGCAGAACTCCGAT
>JANPAD010000089.1:0-10151 GCA_031429735.1 Bdellovibrio sp.
TGAACCGAACTCAGCAAAATAAAAAAACCGATCGCTTTTAACATAGTCTATTTTTTAACTTTAGCTTTAGCCTTAACCTTGGTTTTGGCTCTGGATTTCTTTTTGGCCTTCTTCGGAATTTCACATATCGGCAAATCCAAACTTTCACGCGTCACTTGCTGCTCAAGAGAACAGGTTGAGAAAGGGACTGTCATGACAAAATAAGACTTATCGGCCTTCTGAACGTATGGATATAAAATCTCTTTATATTCATCGACGTAGTATTTCCAACTCATCTGGTTTTCGACCTGGTTATTTTTAAGAATCTGGTTCCAAACGGTACTTTGCCACTGACAGATCTTTTCGCCTTTATCTTTAACCAGCGAGATGTTGTTCATTTGATCATCGTTTTCAAAAACCAGACTATGACGGAGAGTTCCATAGACTTTTTTAGGGCCTCGGGTCAAATGGACATCTTCCTGCATGACCGCACAAACCTTCGGCGCTTCTTTGACTTTACGGTTGCGAATGCGCGCAGCTTCAACCTGAATCGATCCAACTAAAATGAGTGCCACGGTCAATACAGACCGAGCAAGTGTATTATTAAACATCAAACACTATGATACTTGTAATTTATTTTGAATGTAAATACTGAAATGCAGTGGCGTAATATTTTATTTGTTTAATCATTGAATAAAGACCGTTTGAACGACTAGGACTAAGGCCTGAATCGAAGCCGATTTCTTTCAGAAATGATGTGTCGTTTTTTAAAATCGTTTCAGGTGTTTCGCCCGAGTAAACGGTCAGAACAATCGCCACCAGACCCTTAACAATCAATGCATCACTATCACCGCGTAAAATGATCGTTTTGTCCGGACCCGGCTCCGCTTTAATCCAAACTTGCGATTGGCAGCCTTTGACTTTTAGATCTTCAATTTTAAGATCATCAGGTAACCCCGGCCATTTTTTGCCGTACTCGATGATTTTTTCGTACTTGGTTTCCCAGTCGATCTGCACCGAGAAGTCTTTTTTGATTTGTTCTATTCTATCGTTGAGCAGCATATTCAAGCACTTCTTTTTCTAAATCGAGACCTTGTCGTCCAAGAATTTCTTTGAACTGATTTCTATCTAACTTCTGAACAATTGCAAAACATTTTTTATAGAATTCGATTTTGTCTTGGTATCCGTTCCACAACTGCTTATCTTCTTTCGCAGGCAGTTGCTGCTGATCGATTTCATGAGCATCGTATTCGCGTTTATTCAGATAAAAAAGCTGATCTGACAATTCGCGCGGCGAAAAATCAAGCTGCACCAGGCATTCTTCAGCCAGCGCCATTTCAACATAGCTCAGGTAATCATTCATCACGGCCCAGAATTTTTGCCCGTCTTGCCCGTCATCGCTACGGCAAAAAAAAGTAGTGCAAACCACTCCCCGGTAACGCCAAATAGAGCAGGCATTTTTCCCGGTATCATAATAAGGGCATAGCAAACCGCGGTCGTTACCGAAGTGCTGTTCTTCACGGTTCATAAACCGAAACTGATAATCGAACGGGGCCACCACACCGATCGGCAAAGCAAACTGTCTTTGTTCAATTTTATGAAGCAGCTTTTCAATACCAACGGTCACTTCACTTTGTGTCAGCAGGGCGCCCACCGCATAATTCGGAAGATAAGGATGAAAGGTGCAGCATTTAAGATCGGGCTCATAGGTATAACTGAAACGCTTATCGCGTGAGCGCAGGCAATTATCGCAGGTGGCTTTAGTTTCGGTGGTTCGGACTTTAAGAATTTGCGGTTGAAGCAGAGATTTGTAGAATTGCGGAACGATGTCCATCAAGACTTGCTGCTTAATGTCCATGAACACCGCCTACCAACGAGCTTGCCAAAGCAAGCTCTCTTCCTATCGCTGAATTGAATTTATGCCTTAAGATAACACAGGGCATAAGTATCTTCTATATCTAAGTTAAGGAAGTGAAATACCTACAAGTGTAAAGACAGTTGACAGTTCTAAATTTCATTTCAGGACGCTCAATTTAGTTCAATGATTTCATATACTTAAAGCGTATCTTAATGAGACTTTTTGAGTTTCGTTGGCCCCCGCCTTGCAATAGCTTTTAGTAACTGGAGGCCTTATGAAAACATTAATCCTGATCCTCACATCTTGTTTAGCGGTGAACGCCTTTGCCAATACACCGGCAAAAAGTGCAGTTTACAACTTTCAATATAAAGCTCCCCAAATGAAAGCCTTCCAAATCAGCCGCACGGCCGCAAACCGTGATGAAGCTTTTCGTTTAGCAGCACAAGATTGCTACAAAAAGCTGACAAATGGTCGTTATCCGGGTGAAGAAAAAGGCCTTCAAATTATTGATATTTGCGCAAATCCGAAAATATAGTTAATCTGTCCCTTGTTGTGAGGTTACGTCATGAGTTTTTTAAATAAAGTTACTGATTTTTTGTTCGGTAAAGACCCTGATATTTTCGATGATAAAGGACAAGTTCTTCACAAACTCCCAAAGAAAACGTGGGACAACTGGCACAACCGAATTATCAAAGGTGAAGATTACAACTGGCGCGCCCACAAAGGCACTGAAGCCAAAGCTGATGCGAACCCAGCTGCCAATACACCTAAAAACTAGTCAAACCTGTAATAAATTCCCGTCACTCAAAACTGATGACTGCTAAATTTGCTATTACGGCCTAATCTCCTCTACACTCACGACTTCATTTAACTAATTTAGTCGGAGTTTGGCGGATATTATGGTTCGGATTTACTTTGTCCTTTTTATTATTTCTTCGTTAACTTTGCTTAGTTCTTGTCAAAAAGATGCGGACAACATTACAAGCGACCGTACCGAAAGCCGCTCTTACGAATTCACAGAGAACGGCTGTGCAACTGGCAAACAATCCTTCGCAAGCAAAGATGAACTCTGTGCGGCATTACAGAATGAAACCCTCAACAAAGGCTGTGCACTAAGCCTGCGTGAACGTTATTTTAAGGGGCAGTGTCCAGGACAGGTTTTCAAGCCAGTCCTGCCGGCTCCTCCGGCTCCGACTCCGACCCCTCAACCCGCACCTCCAACACCTGAACCTGCGCCGCCAGTTCCAGCTGCGCTTTATCCGCACGACACGAATATTGTATTTGTCCGCCGAAGCAAACCGGAAGTTAATGTTTGCGACCGCATCGTGAACCGTGCTTCGCTATCAGAAATTGCACGAGGACTCATGATGAATGGGGCCCGAGAAGGCGGCGCCAGCGAGGCGGCTCTTGACTACTTCCGAAAACTTGAAAAGAAAAATATCCAGATCAATATAAAATTGAAGGAATCTAAAGATGCTCAACCCGATTCAACGCATTATCTTGAAGTCGGTGTAAGCGTTGCACCGCTCATCAGTAGGGAGATATACGGCCTCACCATCTCTGGGTCTCAGCAGTCTATCAATAATATTCAGACTTTACTTCAAAGTGAAACAAAAGAACTCCTCATCACCGATGACGAAGATTGCCTAGCAACAAACCGCGCGCTAAACCTTGTCAGAGATGTTCAAAACAAAGGACTTCAGTGGTCGGGGCAATTCGGTTTCGGAGACCGTATTCTTTTACCTGATGCAATGATCCAGCAGTATTCGTACCAAAACCAAAAATGTGTCTTAACTCAAGAGCTTTCACTTAAAGAACTTTCGGCAAAAACCGACCAACAGTTGCCACTTGAGAAAATAGAAGTCGGCTACCAACCGATTGGCCGAAACATCCTACGACTGGAGTTTTTTCAGAACAAAGGCTCAGGTTTGACCTATGCAGACAGCGTAACGCTTTACGATTTTAAATTTGACGGCTTTAACCGCATCGAAAAAGCCGTGTCGAAATTATCTGAATCAGGCAAAGTGTTAAAAATGACCGACGCCAAAGAGTGTGAAGATTTAAATCAGCCTGACGGTCCGTTCTACTTAGAAAAAGTATTATTTAAAAGCAACTGATCTTAATTTAAATTTTCCTGCCAGCGCGCGATTTGAATGAGCGCTTGCAGTGGAGACGATTTTTGCGTCGGGAATTTTTTTAATTCTTCCAATAACTGACGTCTCTTCGTTTCATCTTCCTGGTCGAACAATGACATCTGCGCCTGTCCGGCCAATTTGATTGGCTCGGTCGAACCGGTCATTATCGGTGCTTGGACAGCAGCCGAAGAATCGGTTTCGTTAATACCCGTCTCGCCCGCTTCGTAACGCACCAATAATGACTGTGCACGCTGCGTGATCGACTTAGGTAGTCCGGCAAGGTCTGCGACCTGAACCCCATAACTGCGGCCCGCAGCACCCTTGGTTAACACGTGCAAAAATTCGATATCACCGTTGTTGTGATCGAGAACTTTCATGTGCGCGTTTTTCACTTGTGCAAAGCTTGCATCAAGCGAAGTGAGCTCGTGATAATGAGTCGCAAAGAAAACATGGCTCTTTAAATCGTTCAAAATATATTCTAAAATGGATTGAGCCAGGCAAAGTCCGTCAAAAGTAGCGGTCCCACGACCTACTTCATCCAGAACCAAAAGGCTGTTCGGTGTCGCGGCCTTCAACATTTGCGCTGTTTCGGTCATTTCGACCATGAAAGTTGAAAGACCTTCAGATAGCTGATCACTCGCCCCGATGCGCGTGTAGATGGCATCGTAAACCGGAAGTAAGGCTTCGCTGGCCGGCACATATGAACCCATTTGCGCCATCAATACCGTCAGCGCCACTTGACGCATCAAAGTCGATTTGCCGGCCATGTTCGGGCCTGTAATTAAAAGACATTCCTGTTTTTTCAGTTCAATAGTGTTCGCGACAAATTGGCCGCGCACAAATTGCTCAACGACCGGGTGACGCGATTGTTGTAAGAAAAGATTGCGATCATCCTGAAGTTGCGGACGGCAGTAGCTTTCTTCAAGACTTAACCACGCAAGTGAGCTCATCACATCTAGCTCGCTACATAACTGGGCAAGCCCCAGAAGAACATTTGATTGATCCAGGATCTGTCGACGGAGTTCGTCGAAAAGGGCAAATTCAAGTTCAAAGCGCTTCACCTGGGCGGATAAAACTTTACGTTCGAGATCAATCAGTTCATCCGTACAGAAACGTTCGGCGTTGGCCAGAGTCTGTTTACGCTGGTAACGAGCCGGAACTTTATCTTTATGCAGATTCGTAATTTCAATGTAATAGCCGAACACATTATTGTAGCGGACTTTCAGGGTGTTAATACCGGATAGTTCACGCTCTTTACGCTCGAGGTTTTCAATCAGTGAATTTGCGTTCGTCGAAAGTTCGATCAACTCATCCAGGGCCGGCGAAAAACCTTTTAAGATGACGTGACCTTGTTTTACACTTAAAGGAGCTTCGTCACTGATACGGGATTTAATTTCGATCGCCAGCTTTTCGGCCGCCGCAATCGGAGTGCGGTTTTTATTTTCAAAGAAAAATTCACTCCATTTTAAGGCCCCGAGGCCCGCTTGAATCGAATCAGCCAAAGCGACTAAATCGCGGCCGTTACATTGCGGTTGTGCAATTTTGCCAAGACGTCGTTCAACGTCGCCCATACCACCCAGAATTTCACGAACCTTTTTAAGTTCGAGAAGATGTTCACGGAAACGTTCGATCATTTCATAGCGTTTTTCAATTTGCGCTTTGTTACGAAGCGGAAAGTTCATCCACTGACGAAGCAGGCGCGAACCCGCCGATGTTTTTGTACGGTTAATCGCTGAATACAAAGACCCTTGCATCTCACCCTTGTAGTTCGAAAAAACTTCCAAGTGGCGAAGTACGGTTTGCGAAAGCAATAAGCGGTGTTCAAGTTCGCGCTCTTCAAAAGGTCTCAAGATTTTAAGCAGTTCTTGGTGAGAAAGGGATTTAACGTAATTATAAAGTAATTCACTCGAGTTAGCGGCTTTCTCGGCAAACACCGAAACGACAAACCGTTCTCCCATGCTGTATTCGGTGAGCCATTCAGCGTGCGCGTCAGCCACAACAACTTCAGCGACGGGAAGCACTTCAAGCAGTTTCATTTTTTCGGGCATCAAATTTGACAGAAAATAAAAACTTTCACCCGTTGTCGTATCGATAAAACTGATACGCGTTTCGTCTATCGAACACACGTAATGAGCTTTAGTCTGATCAAGCGTTTCGCTATCGTAAACCATACCCGGAGTCAGAATGCGAGTGATGGCACGTTTAACAATTCCTTTTGCAATCGCCGGGTCTTCGACCTGATCGCAAATCGCAACCTTGTAACCCGCGGCTAAAAGTTTATTGATCGGCCCTGCTACCGCGTGGTGTGGAAACCCGCACATCGGAGTTTGGTCTTCAGATTTTTTATTACGTTGAGTAAGAGTAATACCCAACAGCGGTGAAGCCTTAATAGCATCATCATAAAACAGCTCATAAAAATCGCCCATGCGGAACAAAAGAATTTTGTCCTGATGGAGCGATTTGATATCCCAGTACTGTTTCATAAGCGGGGTGAGTTCGCCCTCTTTTTTAGCCATATCCTGTTCTATTTTTATGTTGGGCAGGTTTCAATCAGAATATAACGGATGCTTGGCGATTAAGCTGGTTTTGAAGTGCTTTTTGTGGGGTTTTAGTAAAAAAGATCCGTCAAATTTTTTGACACTGTTTTTGCAATCAAAACCCGATTATTATGCATTGCATAACGACCTCTAACCCTACTTAATTTGCACCCCGAACATTTGCAAATAGAAAGAAATCTTTATGAAAAAAATGATGATGATCTCTGTTTTAGCCCTCTTGCCTACATTAAGTTTTGCTGCCGCTGAGCCGGCCAATAGAAAGTCTGAAGTTGCAGCCAAAATTGCATCTGTTGCAGACGCCGAGACCACCTGCCTGGAAAATCCTGATAATTCCAGCACTGTTGGTATGAAAGAATGTATGGGCTTAGCTTTCGAGGGTTATGATAACATTTTGAACGATGAATATAAAGTTATCGTGGCAGATCTTAAAAAGCCAGCTGAAGATGAATACGATCAGAAAGCGAACGCTGAAATTTTAAAACGCCTTGTTAAATCACAACGTGCGTGGATTAAGTACCGTGATGAGAACAGTAGTTTTGCCAGCATTCAGATGCTGGGTGGCACAGGCGAAGGTATTATCTACATGGGTAAGATTAACGGCATGACAAAAGCACGCATTATTGAAATCATTGATACGATTTACGGCGATATTTAATTTCTAGAATTTCAAGTATTTATGATTAACAGCCGGCCTACAGTCGGCTGTTTTTTATTTTTCAGAACGACTTAAGGACGACTTTGTAGCCCGGTCATGAGTTTTTGGTAAATACCGTCAAACCCACCGTTACTCATAATCAATATGACATCGCCTTTTTCAGAACGTTGAACGAGATCACTCACGATCAAATCTACAGATGCATGTAAGCGCGCCGATACTTTTTGATCTTTTAAATCGTCGATCAGTTCCTGCGTTGAAAACCTTTGATCTTCAGCAATTTTCGCTTGATCAAAAGCTTGCGCGATCAAAACCTCATGAGCCTGACTGAAGGCCTCAACGTAATCTTTCTGAAAGACTTTACGGCGCGAAGTGGCCGAACGCGGCTCGAAAACCGAAAACACGCGGTGACCTTTGTATTTATTCTGGATAGCTTTGATTGTTTCTTTAACCGCGGTCGGATGGTGGGCAAAATCTTCGATCAGAAGAACGCCCGAGTACTCGCCCAATATTTCTTGTCGACGTTTTACGCCTGCAAAACTTGCCAAAGCTTTTTTTACATCCTCTAACGGCCATTTTTGAATATGCGCTTGTGCAACAACCGATGCCGCATTCAAAATATTATATCGGCCCGCCAGCGGCGTTATAAATTCGGCGACAAGCTGTCCTTTGAAGTGAATTGTGAAAATAGTTTGCATTTCATTTTCAGAAACGATGAACGCTTTGTAGTCGCTGTCTTCATTAAAACCATAAGAGTAACAATTTTTAATGTTACACTGAACCGCAATTTCTTTTACATTTTGATCATCGCCCCAGTAAACCAAAGAGCCTTCCTGTGGAATTAGCGTCATCAAACGCAAAAATGCAGCCTTAACCGCGTCGAAATCTTGATAGATATCGGCGTGGTCGAATTCCACCGACGTCAACACGGCATGTTTCGGTTTATAATGAATAAACTTCGGAACTTTATCGAAATAAGCCGTGTCGTATTCATCGCCTTCAATCACAAAAGTATTGGCACCCGGATTTTTAAAACTTTGAGAAAAATTTTTCGGAATGCCGCCGATCAAAAAACCGGGTTGTTTTCCGCAGTTCTCGGCCACCCACGCCATTAAAGATGTTGTGGTCGTTTTACCGTGAGTTCCGGCAATGACAAAAGAGTCGCGATGACCAATAATTACTTCTCCCATAGCTTGCGGCAATGAACAATACGGTAAGCCTAGGCTGTTCACTTCCATGGCTTCTTCATTACTGGCCGGAATCACATTACCTATTACAACAAAATCCGGCTTCGGGTTTAAATTTTCTTTTTTATAAGGACGTTGAATTTGAATGCCCATGGCTTCAATCTGGGTCGACATCGGCGGGTATGGGTTCAAATCACTACCCGTTACTTTAAAGCCGCGGTCTTTCAGAAGACCCGCTAATGATGCCATGGCCGTACCGCAAATACCGATCAGATGAATATGAGCACCGGCAGATAACTGACTAATCGAAGCTTGAGGCATTTAAGAAATCCTTTTGAGTGATTCATAGATCCAAGAGTGAATTTGCGGACGTAAAAGATTGAAGGCTTTATTATCACGACCGTAATGAACACGGTTGCTTAGAATAATAACCAGCAAATCATGGCGCGGATCATACCAGAAAGATGTACCGGTAAAGCCCGTGTGTCCGATTGAAAGTACTGAAAAGTGCGGCCCGCAACTGGCATTATTCGGCGATGGCATCATGTACCCCATGGCCCAATCACCGACCTCAGACGGAATAGCCCGCCCGGCAAACAGCTGTGCGGTTTTCTGACGGATTTGATAGCGCGCAATACCCTGTAATTGCGAACGTAAATTCAAACCGAAAGCGGATACATCTTCGATGCTACCGAAGAGGCCGGCGTGCGAAGAAATTCCGCCGAAGCTCCAGGTGTTGTCATCGTGAACTTCGCCGCGCAGAATTTTTTTGCGCCAAGGACAGTCTTCGGTCGGAGCAAAACGCTCAGGTAGAACATTGGTTTTATTTTCTAAATGAAAATCCAGCGACGTCGAAGGGTAATATTTATCTTTGAGTTCGTACCAAACCTGCACCAGATTTTTTTCATGGAATTTTTCAAGAATAAAACCTAGTAATATAAAATCCAGGTCCGAATAGACAGCTTTTCCTGTAGGGTTGACCGGACTGTTATTGATTTGTTCATAAATCCAAGGGCGCTTTTCGAGCCAGCTTTGATTTAAATTAATTTTTTCGTAGAACGGCATCCACCATTCAAGACCTGACGTGTGCGTCAGCAGATCTTTAATCAGAATATCGTGTTTAAAGTCAGGCAAAAAATCTTTTACTTTACTTTGAAATGTCCAGACACCTTTATCGTAGGCTTCCATCATGGCCTGTTGGGTAAAAATAACTTTTGTCAGCGATGCCAAATCATAATACGGGTAGGTTTGTCCGACACTGACGTCGCAGACAAGACGCCCGATATGATACGCGCGCGCACACACGCCCGGAGTTACATCCGGAATGGCCTGCTTGATTTTTTCAACTAATCTTGTTTCTTGACTTGAATACCGCATAAGAACACTAAACCTTTCTGAACGGAGAGAAGACCTGTAACTCAGCGCGGTCGCCGGTTTTGAGCGTGGCCGGTGAATTAAAGTAAAGAGGCCGCTGCAGATCTCCGTGGCCGTTTTCAACTCCGGTATAAACCGGTATCTTCAGGCCCTGACTGAACTCTTGTAGAATTTCTTGAATATAATTATCACCGTTGGGTTCAACACAATTGGTAAAATCACCGAAAACGACGGCTTTGGCTTTCTTAAATAACCCCGCCTGTTTCATTTGTTGAAGACAGCGATCAACACGGTAAGCACGTTCGGTAATTTCTTCTAAAAATATAATTTTACCATCGGTCTTCATTTGCGAAGGTGTGCCGAGCGTTGAGGTCACGACCATTAGATTTCCGCCGACAACGGATG
>JANPAD010000090.1:0-5074 GCA_031429735.1 Bdellovibrio sp.
CCGTGGTGGAAAAATTATTTCAATCGGCACCGGTGAAAATGCCGCCCTCAAATCAATGAGTGAATACTATCTTTCATTGCCGGCCTCAAATTGGATGACTAACCCGATTATTTCAGTTGTGCCCTTGCAGTTGATGGCGTACCACTTAGCGAATAGTCTGGGGTTAGATGTCGATCAGCCGAGAAATCTGGCCAAATCGGTAACGGTCGAATAAATTTAAAAAGTCTAAAAGCCGGCGATAAACTGGCTTTGAGCAGTCGAGCGACTGATTAAAATATAATATTCCAAAACGCCCTCAACAAAATCGACCGCTTCATGGCCACGTGCAAATCCGTAGCGTAAGTAAGGCGAATACTTTTCATCATCGAGTTTCGGCAAAACCTCTTTAAGATCTTCCCATTGTAACGGATCTTTATTGAGTCGGAGCGATAAGCGGTAAGCATCACGGAAGTGTCCCCAACCTATATTGTAGGCGGCTAAGGCGTGAACCCAGCGCTGAGATTCGTTCAATTCGGGAGATGTCTTATTATAGAGGTATTTTAAATAGTAAGCTCCACCGCGGATACTTTGAAAGGCATTTTCCCGGTCAACAATACCGATGTGATCAGCAGTTTGCTGGGTCAGCTGCATCAGGCCGCGGACGCCGGTGTGGCTAACGGCATTGTTATCCCATTTCGACTCTTGATAGGCCACAGCTGCAACGAGAGCCCAAGGTAATTCATACAGATCGGCGTATTTTTTAAATTGAACCACATAGAGCGGGAGGCGTTCATCCACATGCTCTTGAAACTTCTGCATTTCGTAGTCGCTCATATCCGGAAGGTTACCCGGAACCCAACTGGTTAAATAAAGATTCTGCTGACTCAGATTAGAAACTGAGCAAGTGAGGAGCGCTATAATTATCAGCAAAATATGATTTAACTTCATGTCTAGGGTCTCTCTAGTACAGGTCTGCTGCAAAGGTCATTAAGAAATGATTAAAAAATCCGCCAATTCGATTATAAGCCTGTTCAGATTCATTTTTTTTGCGAGGCGTGAAATAATTTTCACGACAAACGTCGTAACTCGCATCATCATTTAGAGAGTCAGAAATTTCATAATTTGAAGGTGAGGGGTCAAATGAGTGGATGGATCGAAGTCGTAGCCGGGTCGATGTACAGCGGTAAAACCGAAGAGTTAATCCGACGCGTTCGCCGCGCCCAGTACGCAAAATTGAAAACCCAGGTCTTCAAACCGATTATTGATTCCCGTTACCACGTGACCAACGTGACTTCTCATAACAAAAATCAGGTCGAAGCGGTGCCTCTCACGTCAATTCACGATATCTGGGATCATTTACAAGATGACACAAAAGTCGTCGCGTTCGATGAAGGTCAGTTCTTTACGATGGACTTAGTTCAGGTTTGCCGTGACCTCGCAGCCCGCGGTTTACGCGTGATCATTTCAGGTCTCGATATGGACTGGAAAGGGCAGCCGTTTGAACCGATTCCAACGTTAATGGCTATCGCTGAAGACGTCACAAAACACCGGGCCATCTGCACAAAGTGCGGCGAGCTTGCGACCTACACGCAAAAAATCGGTGGTTCGACTGAATCACAAATTGAAGTCGGTTCTCAAGAGTTCTACGAAGCCCGCTGCCGAATTCACTTCAAACCTGAAGTTGAAAAGGTTGCAGTTGTCGCGACGACGGCGCTTGAAGCGCAAGCCTAAGTTCTAATAGTGCTGTTGTGCATTTGGATGTCGCTGACGATGCTGGCGACACGTTGGCCTTGAACATCGGATATATTCGCGAACTCCATGCCCAGAAGTGTATTTGCATTAGGGCGATTTAAAACAAATCGAACAATGGCCATCGTTGAAACTTCACTGCGCTTGTGAACTTGAAAACGAATGTTCAAAATATCGTCGCGTTGAAATTTGACTTGCACTTGATGAGCGATTTCAAATCGTACGCCTGAATTTGAAATATCAAAAACACTACACTTGATTTGCTCTGCTGAATTGGCGGACACAATAACGTAGGCGCTTTGATTCCAGGTTTTAGGAATATTAAAGCGCGGCTCTTTACGTCGCTTCAGCTGAATAACTTTCGTACCCATGTCGACATAGAACTTATTCAGATGAGCTTTAAAAGTGGTCTTAATAAAATAAATTTCGGTTCCTACGTTGAACTTAATTGAGATTTCTTTATCTAAAGGCAAAGTCATATCGCCGGGCTCAGGCAGAATAACTACGCGCTTATCAATGAAAGCACCGATACGGGCTCTGACCGGTTGTTCGGTCGTTTCAAGTTTAAAAATAAGGGGAGATTGACGGCTGTAGGCCTCACGTAAAACGCTGAGAGACTCTGTTTCGCCCAGTTCACTTAAAAAATCAGTAATTCCGCCGACAGTTGACATGGCTAAGAGTATATCACTGATTCCATGAGCGCAAAGCCTCTTGCGCACGGTGTACTTGTTTTATTTTTTTCTCTTTTTTGTCACGGAGGCTCTCGTCAGGCCAAGGTGGTATTAGACCAAAGTTGATATTTGTAGGCTGAAAGTTTTTTTCGCGGAACGGGTCGGTTATGGCCTCAAGCAACGAACCCAAAGCTGTGTCGCGTGGCGGTGGCGAAAAGGTCTGGTCTTTGAGTTTCTGCTCGATGAAACGGGCTACCAACAGACCGATACAGGTTGATTCAAAATAACCCTCAACGCCGGTGATTTGTCCGGCAAAGAAAAGCCACGGGTCATTCTTGCTTGAAAGATCTTTGTTCAGACGTTTCGGTGTATTGATGAACATATTGCGGTGAATGCTGCCCAATTTTAAAAATTCTGCATTCTCAAGACCCGGAATCATTTTAAAGATACGGGTTTGTTCGCCGTAAGCCATGCGCGTTTGAAAGCCCACGATGTTGTAGGCGGTCGCCTCTTTATTGTCTTGGCGAAGTTGCACGGCAGCGAACGGGTAGCGGCCGGTTTTAGGGTTGGTGAGGCCAACGGGTTTCATCGGCCCGAAACGCAACGTCTGATCACCGCGATCAATCATGGTTTCGATCGGCATGCAGCCTTCGAAAAATTCGGTCGTCTCAAAATGTTTGGGTTCAATTTTTCGAGCGGCTTTGATTTCATTAATGAAATTAAAGTACTGCTCTTTATCCATAGGGCAGTTGTAGTAATCCGGCGTGCCTTTATCGTAACGATCAGCTTTCCATGCAATGTCTTTGTTGATCGAGTCTGCATCGATGATCGGAGCGATGGCGTCGAAAAAATAAAGAAACTCGTCACCGAAATGTTTTTGCAGACTGGTAGCTAAGGCTTCATCTGTCAGCGGACCTGTTGCAATTACGGTCGGGCGCGGAACCTGATCAATTGACTCAATGACCTCGTTTTTGACCGTGATGTTCGGGTGATTTTTAACCAGAGCAGAAACCGCAACGGCAAATCTTTCACGGTCGATACCCAAAGCTTGGCCCGCAGGTACGGCAAAATCTTGTGCCGTTTTCAAAATGAAAGATCCCATTTGAGCGGCTTCCCATTTCAATAAACCCGGCGCTGAAACTTCAGACTGACTGCCAAAAGAATTTGAACAAACCAGCTCGGCAAAATCGGTGGTTTTATGGGCGGGAGTTTGCTTTACGGCGCGCATTTCATAGAGAACGACTTTAAAACCGCGATGAGCCAGTTGAAGCGCGCATTCGCTGCCCGCAAGACCCGCACCCACGACGGAAATGGTATTTTTTTCTTCTGAATTTGGCATGCACCTTAAGTAGACTTTGTTCGTGAAAAAAGCAAGGCTTTGTGTTACTTCTAAGCCATGTCATCCGAGAAAGATTTCAAGACTAAATTCAACACCGGCGCCGAAGTCCTGCACCGCCTTTTGGAATCAAAAGCGGGCCCGGTTTCAGATCAATATCTGCGCTGGAAGCTGTGGCTTTCATGGAAAGATGTTGTCGGGCCGACGGTCGGTGAAAACACTGAACCGGTCAGCTACCGCAACGGTGTGCTGTGGTTATGGGTGAAGAACTCAGTTTGGATGCAGCAGATGAGTTTTATGACCGAGCCGATCAAAAATTCGGTCAACCAGAAGTTCAAAGAGGGTTTTGTTAAAGAAGTGCGCCTGACGCTTGATCGTCGCCTGACACCTTCGGCTAACGATCAGGAATTTCAGAAAAATCTTAAAAAATTTGTGAAATAGTAACTTAAGCGATTACTCTTCGACGGAAGATTTCAGGATGCTTTTAACTTGTTGGTTTTTTTGACCGGCACCAAGAATGGTTTTAATTCTTTCGTGGATCGAGCGGTCGTTGATAAGGGCGCCGAGCGTGCCTTCGCCTTTGTCGACTTTATCTAAGATGTGTTCGAATTTTTGCATTGAACGGTCCATGCTGCCGCTTTGCACTGTTTTATTTAGCTTTTCGGTAATCGCGGCTAAGTTATTTGTTACTTTATCTAAATTATTGGTTATCGCCGGTAAACGGTTTTGGTCGGCCATAGCGCCGGTGATTTTTTTGAGATCATTTAAGATATCAAATATTTTTTCGCTTTCGTTGCCGCGTTTTGAAAGTACGGAAAGGATATCATTTCCGTAGTCGGATTTAATTTCATCACCGTCGACGACCACTTCAGTGGCCACGCCAGGAGTGATGTAAAGATATTTGTCGCCTAAAGCGCCTTGGGTACGGATTTCTATGCGACTGTCTTTTTTAATTTTGTTTTCAAAGCGGGCGTCGATACGGCAAACAATTTTTACCAGATTTTTTGTTTCATCATACATGATTTCGTCGATGTTTCCGACTTTCACACCGGCCAATGAAACGAAGGCGCCTTTGTTTAAACCCTGAACTGAATCAAAGTAACTTGAAATCTGCATTGTTTTTTGAAAATAAGAGGTATTTGAACCCAGCATGAAGATAGAAGTGAAAAGAGCAATCAAACCCGTTACGACAAAAATGCCGACTTTGAGTTGGTTCATAAGGTATTCCCTTCGATAAATTGATAGATCAGACTGTCTTTTTTATTTTTGAGCTGCTCGATGGTGCCTTGCTCTTTGACGACGCGGTCTTTTAAGAAGACAAATTTGTCACAAACAGCAA
>JANPAD010000091.1:0-5768 GCA_031429735.1 Bdellovibrio sp.
AACTGAAACAGGATCTTTCTGAGTTCGGGTATTGTCTTTATGATTCGGCGTTTTCATTAGAAAAATTAGATGAAATTAATCGACAAATTTATTTGCAGATCGAAGCAGAAAAAAACCACGGACTTCAGATCAAAAATGAAACCGGCAGTACAATTTGCGCGAACTTGCTGAATAAAGACGAAGTCTTTCAAAGTCTTGTTACTATTCCTGAGATCGATGTGTTGGTCGAACACTTGCTGGGTTACGATTTTTTACTCAGTAGTTTGTCAGTTGTTCAAACACAACCTGGCACAAAAGCGCAGGGACTACACATTGATCAGGCTTTTTTACAGTTTGAGGCGCCCGTGGCATGCGTCGTCAATGTGATCTGGATGATAGAAGATTTTTCAGATGAAAACGGCGGAACACGCGTAATCCCGGGCAGTCATTTATGGGACTCACAAAAAACCATTCAGTATCATGAAGACACTGCTTTGCCTGGAATTCCTTTTGATGAATTAACCAGTGCAGGAGGTGGTTCCGGCGAAAATCCTTCTGACACAATCGCTATATGCGCCAAAGCTGGAACATGCTTAATCTTGGACGGACGTGTTTTGCACGGCACTGGTCGCAACACTGCAACGAAAAACCGAACTGCCGTGGCAGCTTATTACACACGGCCTTATATCAGACAGCTCACCAATCCTTTTATTTCAATTGAAGATTCGCGTCTTTTAAGTTTAAGTGACCGACTCAAAGAACAGCTCGGATTCAAATCGTGGTTTTATTTCGGTGGCGCTGAAATTCCGGGTAGATCTCTCAATTTAAATGAACTCAAACCTCAAAAACTAATCGGCAAATTGTAATTGTTTATTCGTTCTGCCAAATACCGTGTAAACTGAATGGTATTGGCTCGCTAAATTTTATCTTAGCTTGCATGTTCATTTCGTCATCGGCATTTAAAATATATAAACTGCTCTCTTTTTTATACTGATTATAAGCCTCAACTAGTAAATAAGATCGACCGCTGGTTTCAGCTAGAACGGGGCTCATCAAGGTTTCACCCTCAATACGGTATTCTTTTATCAAGGTCATTTCTTCGTTATAATACGCCAGCATATTGAAAGATTGATCGCTGTCTGACGAAAGCATCCAAAAATTCTTCTTTAGAAGAGCACGATTAGAAAAGCACGGAAAATCGATTAGTCTTGTGCTGTAAACTGATTCTTTTTCTAGGTCATTTCTTTTTAAATTCCATGAAAACTTGATCAGTTGGCACTTCGGTTCGGGAGCAGATGAACCGGGGTCTAGACCAAATGGACTTGAAATCAGATGAATTTTAATTTTTGTTTTTTTATCTTCAGCATGAAGGCCGTGCCAAAACCAAAAGGGCTCGGTTTCAATCTCATATCGCTTTGATGTGTCTGATCGCAAAACAGCCACAATTTTTGTTTTTTCCAATGGTTCAAAACGCAAGCAATTTTGATGCGTACCCAGACCAAAAAGCATTTTTACCGTCGCAACAGATTTAAAACGAACCGGCGGAATGACGAAAACATAAAAATTTTCAGTTAAAAACCAATCGTGAATATAAGCCGTACTGGGCAACCGAATGGATTCAAAAAAATGAACATGATCCGCATCTATTATTTCCCCCACTTGAACCGACGTAAAAGGAAAAAACCGGGCTGATAAAGCATAGTTTTTTTTTGCGATGGGACAATATCGGTAATGGGCCATGACCTTTTGTGACCACTTTGACTCTCCTAAAGTTGCCAGACTATCGGGGTCCATCTTATAAGGCTTTTGCATTTCATCAAAGGCAAGCAATTGATTGTTGATATTCAGCAAATTGACGTTACACAAATTTTTCAATTGAGCGCCAAAATTTCGATAAAACGGTTTAGCTTTCGAATTGATTGTCCTGAATAAAAACCTATTTTCTTTAGACTCAAGTAGAAATTCTTCCGTTTCGACAAAACGCTGCTTTAATCTTATTTTCTTATCTAGGCCGAAAGTTAAACTGTGAACTAAGCCGTCACCTTCAATGAAGTTGTTCTTTTTTTCAGAACCTCTCGAAAATAAGCCGGGGCCGACACGGTAAATAGTTCCGACTAGATCGTTAGGAATTTCACCTTCAACTTGGACTTCGATCTCGCGCGAATCGCTGGCATTAAAAAAAATTGAACTTTCCGCGCTATTCAAGATGAAATCCACTGTCCATGAAAACCCGGTGGTATAAAATGAGGAATTCGTATGCAAGCCACAACTTCAAGACAATTTGAGTCGGCTTTGTGTAAGTATAAATAACTTTGCTGGCGAACGTGCGAAGTAACTAGATTGAGAACCCAACCTTTGTCGCCGGCTAAGCCAGACTCGTTGGATTTAGCAACAAAAAAGGGTTCTCCGCTGACCTCTTCAGCTCCGTAAATAAATTCAGTGCTCTCACCTGATATTAAATCTGTTTTATTAAAACGATTAACCGGCTTGGATTCTATCAATGAAGAAGGACATGTATAGACGTAGCGGCAGGTTGCACCAGTCAGACTTAAACCGGTCGTCGGCATTTCGGCGTCAATGTCTGAAATTTTTCTTTCGGCTACTTTCTGAAGATTGAGGTCGATAATCCACTCATACAGCAGAGGTTTATCCAGCGGATTGGGGTATTTCGGCCAGCGACAGGCTTTTAGGTTAAGTTGTGAGTTCTGACGCTCGCAAGAAACAATATGAAATGTCCAGCAACCGGCAATCTCGATATAAAATCTTTTCTTCGGGTTTTGTCTGTCCAAAATGTGAATTTTCGAATTTCGATCTGCGTGCCAAGCGACACTTTCTCCCTCATAAACCAAGGGATGATCGAAAAAAACTATGTGTTCACGAGTTAGTGCAAAATCGTGAACTGAGGCCGACGCATGTTCCAGCTGCACTTCATGCGAGTAATTCACCTTCAGCTCTAAACTGCTCTGACCAAAAAAAAGTTCTGAATTTGTGTTCAGGTGATGTGATAAAAAATGAAGATCACCTGAGATCGCACATATTTTTGGGTGGGCCGTAAAGCCGTGCCGCAGCTGTCCGTCGAAATCATATTGTTTTACGGTACGGAGAGGATTCAGACCTATTTCGTAAGGCATGCCCCATTCCCAAAGAGATAGAATTTTATTTCCGAAAGCAATGATGGAAGTGTTTGACGTATTTTTTGACGGGCGTGACAAATGCACGCTTTCAAATAAAGATTTGTTCTGCTCGCGCTCCCGCATGAGCCCTTCAGTTTGAATGAGATGACTGCTGTAACTGGCTTGGCCTTTTTTAATTTGAATCAATTGCAGAAAACCATCACCATCAAAGATGCTATGATTAGTTCCCTTGAATTGGGATAGAGAACCGTTACGGACATAACAACCGCTGAGTTCTTCGGGCCAATCGCCTTCAATTAGGGCGGGCAGCAATTGAGCTGAGTTAAGTCCTGATTCAGGTTTCATTTTTAAAGTATAAAGCCTAATTGAAATCTATGTCCAATTATGTTGATTCAAGTCTGAAATTTGATAGTATTTTGGCCTGGAGCTTCATCCCATGCTTTTGCAAACACCGCCCGGCTCAATGAAATTCAACATAGCGAACCTTAGAAATAGTTTTTCATTTTTTAAAGACCCCGTAGCCTTTACTCAAAAAAATCGTGCCCTTTTCGGCTCTTTGTTTGCCTTTAAACTTTTCGGTATGCCTTTTTTATTTCTTTGTGATTCAAAATACAAAGACTGGGCCCTTAATGGTGAGGGCGACTATTTAAAAAATGATTGGCAACCGACTCTGACCAGGCTTTTTTGGCCCTCAACCCTTCCTTTGCTTGAAGGAGAGCGGCATCTAAAACAACGTCAACTTGCTGCTCAAATTCTTCAGGATCGGTTCACCAACCGCCTCGCAGAAATGAAAAGTTTTATTGATTCGGCCGTTAGCGCATTTTCGCAGAATTCGAATTTTGTTTGTGAACGTGATTTTAAAAAGTTAACTGCACAAATCGCTTCCGTATCTTTTTTGGGTCGCGATCTCGATTTATTGCAATCACTCGAAGTTTGGGTGGCCGGCTTTTTTGCTCCCCTGCCTCTTGATTTGCCCTGGACGGCTTTCGGCGCAGGGCTTCAACAGAAAAAGCAGATCAAAAATAAAATTTTGGCTGAAATTCGAAAAACTCCTCAACTCTACGCGAAATATGAAATGCGCGAAGAAGATTTAGCCGAAGAACTTCAGCACCTCATGTTCGCCAGCTACAACACGACGGCCGTGGCTTTGACCAATTGTATGGTTTTACTCAGTATGCGACCGGACGTCAAAAACCGCCTGCGCGGCGCAATAACTGCGGACGATTCTAAGCTGACTGAAAATCCTCTTGGTTGTTCAGATCTGAACGGTTTTATATTTTTTATCTTAACTCAAATACCTTCAGTCATCGGTATATTCCGAGAGACTAAACGTAACTGCCAACTTGAAAATTATGAAATTCCTAGGGGATGGAAAGTCGTGCTGCAGCCTTCACACGAAACCTTGCTGACGGATGACCGCTTTATTCTTAAAAATAAAACTCCCATCGAAGAAATTTTCAGCTCATTACGAAACCGAAAATCTGACTCTTTTTACCCGTTCGGCGCAGGCGCACGCACATGTCTCGGTAAAAATGTGGCTCTCAATGAATTAGCCTTGGTTTTAATATCGTTTTTGAAAAAATACGACTGGTCTACCCCGGATCAGCAGGATTTAAGTTATAAAAAAATGCCTTTCCCATTGCCGCGCTCAGGACTTAAAATTGAATTAAAGGATTATAAAAATGAAAGTGCGTCTGCATAAAAAGCAAATTTTCGAGCTTAACTTAGAAGCTTTGGTCGGCAACTTAATTGATATTTCCGGACATCTACCGCTTGGCTTGATCATTGATCAGAACCGGTTGCGCGGCACAGTTCATATGAACTGTGAAGCTATGGATTACGTCATCGAAATAAAAGGGCATAAGGCAAATTTAAAAGTTGAATTCAACATCTGTGAACTTCGTCAATCTTACACGCACCGCAATCATTTGCAGTATGGTTATGGTCCAAATATGAAGGCCTGGACCGGCGAAAGACCGACGACATTCAAATGGATATTCGGACGGCCCGAACGAACCCAGATAGGCAATATGCTCGAAGAAGGTATTTTGGCAGCGAAATTAATTCAGGAGCGTGCCAAGGGCAAGCCCATTGCATGCCTGATGAGCGGAGGAATTGATAGCGATGGCTTGGCCTACTGCTTTAATAGGGCGGGTGTCGACTTTCAACCTATTAATTTTCGCTACCAGATAAATCAACATTATATCAACGACTTTGATTTTCAATTTGTTGAACCTCATTGCAAGAAAATGGGATACAAAAAACCTCTATCCATTGATATCGACGCTTTAGAAACTTTCGCCAAAGAACAAAATTGGCTGCCGTACGTCGAAAACTACTTTTTGCACCAGCCTGAATTTGTTCTTCTTCTTAAAGGAATCGAGCGTGTCATCGAGATGGGATATTTTCCTGTTTTGTCAGGTACGCCTACACTTTATTTTCCGCATTTCTGGTCAGGGCCTGGGCCTGATGGCCGCTTTTACAGCCCACCTTTTTTATTACACGACAGTTTTTTTAGTTACCATCGACTGTTTGATCATATGGGTGTCGACGGAGTGGGACACTTCATGTATTATACGCCCGAATTGTTTTATTCACAGTTGCTCAACCCCGACTTAAGAAGTTTGGTCGACGCTAATAAACCGACTTTTTACG
>JANPAD010000092.1:0-2472 GCA_031429735.1 Bdellovibrio sp.
GGCCGCCGCAATCGGCGCCGGGCTTCCGATCAAAGAAGCCTCAGGGCAAATGATCATTGATATCGGTGGTGGTACGACTGAAATTGCCGTTATTGCTTTGGCTGATATTGTTTACTGCGAACCTTTGCGCATCGGTGGTCACCGCTTTGATGAAGTGATTGTGCGCTATTTAAAAGAAAATAAAAGGCTGATTGTCACTGAAGCGATGGCTGAGAAAATTAAAATTGACCTCGGTACAGCTTTGCCGAAAAAAGATATTATCGAACTTGAAATTGAGGGTCGCGATATCGATACAGGTTTTCCGCGTAAACAGAAAATCACGTCCGAAGAAATCGGGTCGGCACTCGCTGACTCAATTCAACAGATCGTACACGGCATTTTGAATGCGCTTGAACAAACACCGCCCGAATTGGTCTCTGATATCATCGGCAACGGCATCACTTTGGCTGGCGGCGGAGCTTTGATTAAATACCTCCCGGAAAAAATTGAAGCCGAAGTTCGCATACCGGTTCGTGTGGCTGCAAACCCGCTGACCGCCATTGCAACAGGCGGAGAGAAAGTTCTGTCTGATCCGGACTTGCTCGATAAAATTCAACTCGAAGTTTAAATTTAAGAGGCCCCATGAAACGACAAATCCTTCTGACCTGCGCGCTACCGTATGCTAATGGCCCTATCCATTTGGGGCATATGCTTGAACATATCGAAGCCGATATTTTTTCACGCTTTCAGAAAATGCGCGGCCACGAATGCATTTTTATATGCGCTGACGACACTCACGGCACGCCGATCATGATTAAAGCGCGCGAACAAGGCATCACGCCTGAACAACTGATTGCCCGTTCACATGAAGATCACGTGCGCGACTTCGCTGACTTTTCAATCGGCTTTGACCATTACGGCTCTACGAACTCCGATGAAAACCGCAAGCTTTGTGAACTTTTCTACACCCGCATGAACGCGAAAGGCCACATCCATAAAAAGGGCGTGGCTCAGCTTTTCTGCGAACACGACAAAATGTTCTTACCTGACCGTTTTGTTAAGGGCACTTGCCCTAAATGTAAATCGAAAGATCAGTACGGCGATTCATGCGACGTTTGCGGCGCAACCTATGCTCCGAAAGATCTGATCGCGCCGGGCTGTTCAATCTGCGGCACAACGCCGGTTGAAAAGACTTCAGATCATATCTTCTTTAAACTGAATGATTTTAAAAATGACCTGCAACAATGGCTACCTCTACACACAGCTCCTGAAATTTCAAAGAAAATGATGGAGTGGTTCAATGAAGACCTGCGTGATTGGGATATTTCGCGCGATGAGCCTTACTTCGGTTTCGGCATTCCGGGCGAGCCCGGAAAGTATTTTTATGTTTGGGTTGATGCTCCGATGGGCTATGTTTCGTCGACAGATCAATGGTGCGCCAAAAATGGCCGCAAGCTGGACGAATTTTGGTCTCAGAAATCGACGGCTGAAATTTACCATTTCATCGGTAAAGACATCGTCTATTTTCACACGCTCTTCTGGCCCGCACTCCTCAAGGCAGCTGATTTTAAAACTCCGACGCGTGTGAACGTACACGGTCACGTGATGGTGAACGGCGAAAAAATGAGTAAGTCCAAAGGCACTTTCATTTCAAGTCGCGTTTACTTAAATCATCTCGATCCGCAATTTTTACGTTACTACTACGCCACTAAAATTAACGGCGGAGTTGACGATTTAGATTTAAGCTTTGATGACTTCACTTCGCGAGTGAATTCAGACCTGGTCGGTAAAATCGTAAACCTAGCTTCGCGCGGAGCTCAAATGCTTTCTAAAAAAATGGATGGCAAAATGAGTACACTTGATGCCGAAGGCGTCACTTTACTGGCGCGTATCGACGCCCAAGCCGAACAAGTCGCTCATTACTTCGAAACGCGCGATTACGCTAAAGCCACGACGACAATTCGCGAAATGGCTGAGATTACGAATAAGTACTTCGATGAAAAAGCTCCCTGGAAGACTGTTGAAACTCATCCGGGTGAGACCAAACAGGTTTTAACAACGACTCTCAATGCTTTTCGTAAGATGGCTATTTTCTTGCAACCCGTGCTTCCGCATATGGCTGAAAAAGTTTTTGCCTTACTGAATGAAAAAGGCAGCACTTCTTACAAATGGGATGATTACAAAACCGTATTAACTAACCACGATATTGCGGATTACACGCACTTAGCCCAACGGGTTGATGCTGAAAAAATCAAAGCCATGATTGAAGAGCAAAAACAGATTTACGCAGCTCTTGAAGCGGCAAAACCGCAGAAAAAAGCGGTTCAAGCGGCGGCGGTCACAGCGATTCCTGCCTCGGCCACACCTGGCGAAATTGAATTTGCTGATTTCGATAAAATCGATCTGCGCATCGCCCACGTCGTTGAAGCCGAAGAAATTAAAGAATCCGACAAACTATTACGACTCAAAGTCGATATCGGCGGCGGCGTGATT
>JANPAD010000093.1:0-2198 GCA_031429735.1 Bdellovibrio sp.
CGATCATCAGGCGGCGCTTCATGCCGCCCGACAGTTGTTTTACTTTTTTCTCGCGGTGCTCGTACAACGACAGATTATGCATCAAGTATTCGCAACGCTCTTTATTTTTGTAAATGCCGTAGTAACCGGATTGAAAATCTAGAATTTCTTCCACGCTGAAAAAACCGGTATTGATGACTTCCTGATGAACGACACCTACATTCATTTTTGTTTTCAACGGCGTTTCCAGCACACTGTCATTGAAAACTTTAATTTCTCCGCTGGTCGGCTGTTCAAGCGTTGTGATCGAATCTATCAGCGTTGTTTTGCCCGCACCGTTAGGTCCAAGTAGGCCAAAAATTTGCCCGGGTTTAATTTCAAACGAAATACCTTTAAGAGCCTCGACTGATTTGCCAGCTACTTTGTCTTCATAGGTTTTTTTAACATTTTGAACTTCTAACGCGTTGATCATTAGCGCGCCCTCGCAATACTTGAAGCGAAAACAATATCCGGATTTTCTTTTTGCGCCCAGTTTAAATCCCACTCCTGATTCAGAAGCAGCACCGGTTGCTGGATGACATCGACAAACATCTGAAAGTTGCCTTTAAGCTGGCTGACGGCCTCTCCGGCCTGATTGCGCGGCCAGCGGGCCACCGTGAACGGTAAACGTGTGAGCTTAACCTCAAGGTTATATTCATCCTGTAACCTGTGCACGAGCACCTCGAATTGAAGTTCACCGACGGCTCCGACAAGTGTTTCTTGATTGCCGATAATCGGGTCGAAGAAAAGCTGGATGGCGCCTTCTTCGGCCAAATGACTGAGAGCCTGATTCAATTTCGTTCTTTTCAGAGCGTCGCGCACCTGAAGCTTCGCAAAAAGCTCAGGCGCAAATTTAGGAATATCTTCAAAACGGACATAGTTGTGACCGGATACACTATCACCAATGGCAAAGTTTCCGGTATCCGCCACGCCAACAATATCGCCGGCGTAAGCTTCATCAACCGTCTCTTTATCGGCGGCAATGAACTGACTTGAATACGAAAGCCTGAATTCACGTTCAAGACGCGCGTGATTTACTTTCATGCCACGCTCGAATTTACCTGAGCAAATGCGAATGAACGCAATGCGGTCGCGATGGCGCTTGTCCATGTTGGCCTGAATTTTAAAAACAAAACCTGAGAAATTGGACGACAGGGGATTAACAACATCGCCCTTCAAAGTCGGACGCGCCATAGGTCCGGGAGCATACTTCGTGAAAAATTCGAGGAACGTATCGACCCCGAAATTTTGTTTGGCCGACCCGAAAGTAACCGGAGAAATTTTTCCGCTCAGGAATTCTTCTACATCAAACGGCGGCAAAGCGCTTTCGATGAGTTCCAATTCTTCGCGTACTTGTTGCAGAGTTTCGCGGTCCAGATATTTTTCTAGGATCGGGTCTTGCGGCCCTGCCAGATCGTGCTCTTCAATAGCCAAGTCGTCTTCGCGGCGCTGATCGTAGAAATAAACTTTTTTGTTGATACGGTTGTAAATACCTTTAAATCGCGAACCGATACCCAGCGGCCAAGTGATCGGATAACATTGCATGTTTAGGGTTTTTTCGATTTCATCGATCAACGTCAACGGATCTTTTCCTTCGCGGTCAAGTTTGTTTACAAATGTGAAGATCGGAATATTACGGAGCCGGCACACATCGTACAATTTTTTTGTTCGCTCTTCGACGCCTTTCGCAACGTCGATCAGCATGCAGGCACTTTCAACGGCCATGAGCACGCGGTACGTATCTTCAGAGAAGTCTTTATGTCCGGGTGTATCCAGCAGATTGATACGAAGAGCGTTAAAGTCAAACGTCATAACAGATGACGTGATCGAAATCCCTTTTTGGCGTTCGAGCTCCATCCAGTCGGAGGTGACGGCCTTTGTGCCTGACTTGCCTTTGACTTCGCCGGTTTCATGGATAACTCCACCGTGAAACAAAAGTTTTTCGGTGAGCGTGGTTTTACCGGCATCGGGATGCGAGATGATCGCAAAGGTTCGACGACGCTGGATTTCTTTTTGAATCGCAGGAACAGCTAAATTCGACATAGGCCTCTCAATACAATCTTAGTTTGTATCTTTTTTGCAAATGAACATCAACGAAGTTCGCTGTTGACCGCCCGTTTATTCTTCTCTAAATTCGCACCTGTTGACCAATTAAAGCTCATGGTGGTTTGGAGCCACCG